>NZ_JBMDJC010000014.1:0-139779 GCF_057808995.1 Acidovorax sp. FG60 | reverse complement strand
GGACACGATGCCCTACCTCTCGCCATTGCTCAAGATGGGATCACCGTTCGCTTACCCTTCAACGACTCAATACCGCGAAGCGAAGATAACCCAGAAAACATGGGTGAGTTTTCGATTCACCAAGGCCACGCCTCTTGATGACGTCCTGGAGATGGTTCATCGCTTTGTGAGCTTTGCCTCGGTTGGTATCGATCAGATGGTAGGTTTTGAAGAGATCACTCTGCGTTCCAAACAGGTCGTCCAGACTGTTGGCAAAAAGGTGCAGGAGGAGCCACTCACCCTCTACTTCGCCCGAGTATTTCAGGCTCAGCCCAAGCTCGCCGATGTCAGGCCGCCCTTCACGTTGTTTCAGCACTCGGATGTGGAGGCAGACTTCGCTGTCAAATTCGATTCATGGCTGAAGGGTTTCGACAGTTACGTGGCCCCCTTCAACCTCTACTTCGCTGTCAAGAAGGGGAGCGACCTTTATCTCGATAACAAGTTTCTGATGCTGGCGCAGGCATGTGAGTCATTGCACCGGCACACCTCATCCAGCAAAGCCTTTCCAGATGAAAAATACAAAGAATTGACTGCCTTACTTGAGGGTGCGGTCCCTAAGGAGTTCAAAGATTGGCTGGAACCTCGACTGAAGTACGGCAATGAGCCTTCGCTTCGGCAGCGTCTGAAAGAACTGTTCAATGAGTTCAGCTATGTATTCGGTGAGGCTAAGGAGACAAAGCCGAGGATTGACAAGATCGTCGCGACCCGGAATTACCTAACGCATTACGATGCGCCAGGAAAAAAACAAAGCGCCTCAGGCGTTGAGCTCTACAAGCTCTGTGTTGTTCTCGAAGTGCTTTTCCAGCTCCACCTCTTGAAAATCTGCGGCTTCGCGCACACTGGAATCGTTGAGATGTGCAAGAAGTCTGAGAGCTTTAAACGAAAACTCGGGAACGTCGACATCACGCTTGACTAGGAAGGATGGAACCGCTCATAACGCAAAGATCGGAAATTACTGTGCTCCCACCAGACTCTTAGCTGCGGAGTAGCGCACGAGAGCGACTGACAACAACTGCGTCGGCCGAGGGCGCCAATGCAAGGCCGAGCATGGACTTGAACATATGAAGTGCCTGTGCTCGAGTGTCGGGCGGGATTTTTGAATGAATCACGTTGGCCAACCAAGCGGCTGTAATTGACGCAAAGGGCGCAATCTCCGCGTCAGCGAGATCCATAACCGGCTTGGCAGCCGCCCCCGCAAGGAGCGAGTGGATCTTCCACTTGGCCAAGCGCTCAAGCCGTGACTCGAAGCGTTCGGTCTCACGGTTGATTCGCTGCACTGCTGCTGCCATCTCTTCAATTGTGACCGCCTCGCGCAGGACGCGATGGCTCAGCGTGCGGAAGTCGCGAACCGCTGCAGCATCGAAGTTACGTGCCACTTCCAAAGGTGGTACGTTGCTCAGTGCTAAGAGGCCATCTGTGAGTAGGTGCATGCGAGGAGCTACGGGGTCCTGAGTCACGGCGGGCGTACGGCCCATGAAACTGGCCAATATATGGCAGTTATGTGTTTCGTCATAACCCTCACCGAAATGACGTGGGATCCAGGTGGCGCCCAAAGCCATGGCCCACTCCATCCCTGCGCCAGCTGTACCCATCTCCAAGCGTGCATCGCGACCGTGCTGGCGATAGTGGATATCGGCTAAGTGCCAGCCGATGCCCGAAAACGCGCAAGCCATCGCACCGTGCATCACCATCTGCCAGTGCTGCCGCTCGAAAATGTCGGCATAAGAGCCAAGCATTGCGGTGTGAAAGGACGAGGTAGTCACGCGACCAAGAACTTGCAGGACAGCCGTTCGGTCAGCCTGGCTGAAGGGGCCGTAGAGCAGCGGGTCCTTACGCATGGCGGCCATACGGGCGCGGGCAGCAAGCTGCCTCGACATGACTATGCTGTCCGGATCAAACTCGGCAACAGCCTCCAAGAGGTCGGGCCGACACAGTTCTGCGGAGAAGGGAATCACTAGCCGACACCGCTTCATGGCAACTAATTGGACGAAATCCTTAAGCTCTATCTTGAGCCGCGAGAGCCAACGAGGGTCGTTCCTGTCGGGAATCACGTCAATCCGGTCATAGAGCGTGAGGAGCTCAGATAGCTCGACAGGCCCTTCGATTCCTGCATCAAAGAGGCATGCGGATACAGCCTGCTCTAATGGCTTCTCGGCTACGGTCGGCTTGCAGTCATCAAGCGACTGTCGCCAGTGATCCTCGTCACATTCCATAAGCCTGCGGATAGGGGCTGACGGAGCCGAAATGGACATGACCAGCGGTGCGGCCTGCTGATCATTTACACGATAGTCCGTGCGAGACAGTGGTGCTTCAGGGGGAGCGACCGCAAACTCGATGGGGCCTGAAATGCCAAGCTTGGCTAATCCAGCTATCACACGGTCCCGCTCCTCTGGTACCAGCTCCACAGCTGTCTTGAACAGCCAAGCATTGTGATGCTCGGCCATACCAAAGGTGCCCAAGGGCATGTTGGCGGCGGTCAGTTGTAGCAAGTAGTTGACCTCCCAGACACTGAGGGGCTGCCCATAAAGCCAAGCCTCAGAAGTAAAGTCCCGAGTCTCATCGACACGGACTAGCTGACGGCCCACTTGGGAAATCAGCTCAAGCGACATAGTCACGGGCCGAAAATCGTGCTCAAGCCTCTCTGCAAGGGCATCGAATTGCTCCCCTGCATCTTGAACGTGAATCCAGAAGCGATGCTCGCCAGGAGACTCGTACAAATGAAAGCGGTGCGACGGATAGCGCAGTTTGAATCGAGCGATGACATCACGCGCATAGTTGCGATGAAGCGTTAGGAGGAAAGGCTCACCGATACCAGGCGTTTGCATCTTTAGCAGCTTTGTTGCGAGTGAAACGGGTAAACATTCTCCACCTGAAGCCTGCGCGGTGCGAAAAAGTGATGAAATTCTCCGGACTTGCGCTGTTGAGAGGGTCGCAGCTGCCACTGTTGCCGTAGGTGGCTCAATAGATGAGTACAAGCGTCATCCGGCGGAAAGTGCCTCGGCTCCATCCCAGTACTTCCTTCGCAACAATCCCTATCTACCCTCGTGCCACCAATCTTGATGGTTATCCCCTGCACGCTCATCGGGAGACATTTGCTCTGACAACATGGGTAACTGAACTCCGAGTTTGTCCGACAACGTTCAGCGAAAGCCAACATGTCATGGCATACCAAATGGCATACCATCCCAGCAATAAAACAAAAAACCCCAAGTGAATCAATCACTTGGGGTTCTGTGCTGGCGGAAACGGAGGGATTCGAACCCTCGATGAGGCTCTACACCCCATACTCCCTTAGCAGGGGAGCACCTTCGGCCACTCGGTCACGTTTCCAATCCCGCTATTATGCCCCATTTCTGAGCCGATTCAGGCAGTCTGGTACGGCTTGCTGGTCACACTCGAATGCTCTGCACAGGCTTTGCACGGCCAACTCGGCGTACTTTTCGTCGATCACCACCGAGGTCTTGATTGCGGACGTGGAGATCATCTGGATGTTGATGCCCTTTTCTCTCAGGGCACTAAACATCTTGCTGGCCATCCCCACAGGGCTGTGCATGCCAATACCGGCGATGCTCACCGCGCAGATGGTGGTGTCCCCCACCAGTTCCTGCACCGCCAGTGTGGGTACCACCTTCTCCTGGAGCAGGTCCATGGTGCGGGCGTAGTCATTGCAGTGCACGGTGAAGCTGAAGTCGGCTTTTCCGTCCTTGTTCACGTTCTGGATGATCACGCCGACTTCGACGTTGGCGTTGGCCACCGCGCCCAGGATCTCGCGGGCAAGGCCGCGCTTGCCGGGCACGCCCAGCACGGAGATCTTGGCCTCGTCGCAGTTGACCACGATGCCGGGTACGACGGCTTGTTCCATTTTTTTGTCTTCCTCGCAGGGTGCCTTGCGATGTTCGGGCAACTAGAGCTCCCCAACTTGGGGGCAGTACCAGTCAAGGTCTGACCCGGTCCTCACCACAAAGCCACGCCCCACCTTGATGTGGATGCGGTGGCCACGCGTGGTGCAGGCCGCAATCTGGTCCAACAGCTCGCCCAGTTGCGCCGCCGCGGGTGTGGTGTGGTGGAACTGGCGCAACCAGTGGCGCAGCACGTTGGCCTGGCGCGAGCGGCTCAAGCCCTGCAGTGCAGCGATCTGCGGCGGTGCACCGACGCGCGCCAGGTCCTGCTGCGCCAGTTCTTCGAGCAGCTCAGCGGCCTGCGCGGCGTTGGAGGCCGAGCGGGCGAACGTGTCGCGAAACGCCGGAAAGGCGGCCTCCAGCGCAGGCAGTAGCTGCGCGCGGATGCGGTTGCGGGTGTAGCGTTCGTCGGTGTTGGTGGGGTCTTCCACCCAGCCCTGTTCCTGCGCTCGCAGCCAGCTGCGAATGTCTCCGGCGGCCACCGGCAGCAACGGGCGGTGCCAGACCACGCCAGCGCGTTCCCACCGGGCAGGCATGGCGGCCAGCCCGGCAACGCCTGCACCACGTGACAACGCCAGCAGCAGCGTCTCAACCTGGTCATCCGCATGTTGCGCAATTGCTATTGATTTGATAGCTATTTGCGATTGACTGGCAAGCGCTACAGCCTCAAAAGCCTTGTATCTTGCCTGTCGGGCGGCATCTTCGGGGCTCTGGCCCGGTGCATGGCGGGCATCCAACCGCTCCACCCACAGCGGCACGCCAAGGCCCTGGCACAAGGCAGTGCAATGCCGTTCAAACCCATCGGCCGCCGCCTGCAGGCCGTGGTGCACATGGATGGCCTGCACCTGCCCAGGCCACCGGCGCGCACAAGCCAGCAGCAGCGCCGTGGAATCAGCCCCGCCACTCAGACCCACAGCCAGTGGCAGTGCGGGGGCAAAGGCCTGCATGGCAGCGTCGAAAGACTGGGTCACTGCGGCACCCGGCCCGCGCCACGGAGCGGTGGTGGCGCATCAAGCACACAAAAGCGATGGACAGAGCGGGAATGCATGGGCGCAGATTATCGCGGGCACCTTCCCCTCACCTGCCCCCTTCATCCCATCAACCGGCTGGCGCGGACAAACGCGGCCCGGCGCGTGAGGCATCGGCGGACAGGCGGAACGTGCCCACCACCTCCGACAGCCGCACTGACTGGTCCTTGAGGCTCTGGGCGGCGGCGGCGCTTTGCTCCACCAGCGCGGCGTTCTGCTGGGTCATCTGGTCCAGGTGCGATACCGCCTGCCCGACCTCGTTGATGCTGGTGCTTTGCTCGTTGGTCGAGGCCGTGATCTCGGCCATGATGTCCGTGACGCGCTGCACCGAGGTCACGATGTCTTTCATCGTGGTGCCCGCGTCATGCACCAGGCGCGAGCCGTTTTCCACCTGTTCCACCGACGCGCTGATGAGCTGCTTGATTTCCTTGGCAGCCTCCGCACTGCGCCCGGCCAGGCTGCGCACTTCACTCGCGACCACGGCAAAGCCACGCCCTTGCTCGCCAGCGCGCGCTGCCTCCACCGCCGCATTCAATGCGAGGATGTTGGTCTGGAAGGCGATGCCGTCAATGACTCCAATGATGTCGTTGATCTTGCGCGACGCGGCATTGATCTGCTCCATGGTGGTCACCACATTGCCCACCACCTGGCCACCGTGCTGCGCCACGCTGGATGCCTGTGCCACCAGCTGGTTGGCCTGGCGGGCTGAATCCGCGTTGTGGCGCACGGTTTCGGTCAGCTGCTGCATGGATGCGGAGGTTTCCTCCAGGCTGGAGGCCGTGAGTTCGGTGCGCCCGCTCAGGTCCTGGTTGCCCGTGGCGATCTCTTCGGCCGCCACGCGCACCGAGCTGCTGGCATCACGAATCTGCGCCAGCACACCCGAGAGCTTGCCCGCAAAGCTGTTGAAGCTGGCAGCAATCTGCGCCAGTTCGTCTTCGCCCTGTGCGTCGATGCGGCGCGACAGATCACCGTCGCCTGTGCCGATCTCGTGCATGGCGTCGCGCACCAGGGTCAACTGGCGCAGGCGCCGGGTCAGGATCACGCCCAGCAGCCCGACGGCTACCAGCAACACCAACACGCTGGAAATCAAGGATGTGGCCAGCATGGAGCGGATGGGCGCCATCGCTTCGCTCTCATCCAGAGCCACCACCAGCATCCACGAGGTGCCAGCGATGGGAACCACACTCAGCAGGCGGTTGCGCCCTCCAATGTCGGCTTGCAACAGGCTGGTACTGTCCTTGGCGGCTGCGACCAATTTGTCCACCGAAAGGTCTTTGGACAGCTCCGCAATGGGCTTGAGGGTGAGCGCCTGATCGCGGTGGGCAATGATCTTGCCGTCGGCTGACACCAGGAACCCAAAGCTCTGGGGCGTGGGCCGGATGGAGGCCACATTTGCCACCACCGACTCCATATACACATCGCCCGCCGCCACCCCCTTGAGGGCTGCGCCTGCGCCCACCGGGGTGGCAAACGTCACCACGAGCTTCTGGTCCGACGCTGAAATGTAGGGCGGCGTGACGACCGACGTTCCCGCCTGCGCCGCCTGCTTGTACCAGGGCCGCGCAGTGGGGTCGTAATCTGCCGGCAAATTGCGTGTTTCAGAGAACACGTATTTTTTGTCGGCATAGCCAAAATAGGCGGTACTGAACTTGCCAGCGTCCCGCAGCATGGCCAGCGGCTTGGCGGGCTCGGGCTCTTCAAAGGCGGTGACGGACGCCGCAATGATCGCCGATTTGCCCCGCGCCCATTCCTCAATGGTCTCGGCGTGGCTTTTGGCCGTGGCCAGCCCCTCTTCCGCCAGCGACACCTGCGCCTGCCCGCGCGCCGAAAAGTAGTTGACCAGGGTCAGTACCAGCAGGGCGGCCACCATACACAGGGCGGACAACACCAGAATCTGGCCTTTGAGCGTCTTCAGAAGCGACATGGGGCACCCCTTCTTGATCCACCCGCACGGACGGGAGGATTGAGCCATGTTACATCCGGTATCAGCCTGTGCGCCAGTGGTGGTTAGCCCGCAGAGCGCTAGGAGTGTGGGCGGCAGAAGGCATCGAAGCGAAACGTGCGAAAACCGAGGATTGCGTGGTGCTACCGACAAGCCCAGGGTGGGCCCCTGGGCGCAGGAGGTAGTACCGCGCGAGACCGGTTTATCGCGCGTTGCAGCCGGTGCTCCTTCTGCTGCCCACACTCCTAGGTTCTGACCACAAAAACAACAACGGCCCCGGAGGGCCGTGGGCGCAATGCGCGGTGGGCAGTCAACCGCTCAGCGGCTATCGGCCTTGGTGTCGCTGAAGCGGCCATAGCTCTGCAGACGCTCGTAGCGGCGGTCCAGCAGGTCTTTGGTCTTGAGGTCGGCCACCTGGCGGAAGGCATCGCCCAGGGCACGCTTCAAGAAGGCCGCCATCTGCTTGTGATCGCGGTGGGCGCCGCCCACGGGCTCGCTCACGATCTTGTCCACCAGGCCCAGGGCCTTCAAGCGGTGGGCGGTGATGCCCAGGGCATCGGCAGCCTCCTGTGCCTTGTCGCTGGTCTTCCAGAGGATGGAAGCGCAGCCCTCAGGGCTGATCACGGAGTAGATGGCGTATTGCAGCATGACGACCTGGTCACCCACGCTGATGGCCAGCGCGCCGCCAGAGCCGCCTTCACCAATGATGGTGGTAATGATGGGCACTTCGAGTTGCGCCATCTCGAAGATGTTGCGGCCGATGGCTTCAGACTGGCCGCGTTCTTCGGCGTCGATGCCGGGGTATGCGCCGGGCGTGTCCACAAAGGTGAACACGGGCAGCTTGAACTTCTCGGCCGTTTTCATGAGGCGCAGGGCCTTGCGATAGCCCTCGGGCTTGCTCATGCCGAAGTTGCGCATGGCGCGCTCCTTGGTGTCGCGCCCCTTCTGGTGGCCCAGCACCATGCAGGCGTGGCCGTTGAAACGCGCCAGGCCGCCCACGATGGACAGGTCGTCCGCGTAATGGCGATCGCCGTGCAGTTCCACGAAGTCGGTGAAGATGTCGCGCACGTAGTCGAGCGTGTAGGGGCGCTCGGGGTGCCGGGCAATCTTGGTGATCTGCCAGGGCGACAGTTCGCTGTAGATGTCTTTGGTGAGCTGCTGGCTCTTCTTGCTCAGCTGGTCGATTTCTTCCGAGATATCGACGGCACTCTCGGTCTGCACGTAGCGCAGTTCTTCAATTTTGGATTCGAGTTCGGCGATGGGCTGCTCGAAATCCAGAAAGGTCTTTTTCGCCAACGTTTTTCTCCTAGGGGATCGCGCCGGTTGCGGCTGCCACGAATACGAATGGCACGCACTGTAACCGACGGTTAACGAGTTTTGTAAAGCGCGTCAGGCTGGGTCAGCCGTTTTCAATAAGCCACCGGCAGGGGGTCGAGCGATCGCCAAATATACCAAGTTGCCACGCTGCACCATGGCTTCCAGGCCTCGGCCACCTCGCGCGCATCGCTGCGGCTGACGGGATCGCCCGAGAAATAGTTGTGACTGATCCCTGCGATCAACCCTGGGTCATCCAAGGGCAATACGTTGGGGCGCATCAGGTAGAAGATCAGGAACATCTCGGCCGTCCAGCGGCCGATGCCTCGGATCGCTACCAGTTCGGCAATGATGGCTTCGTCGTCCATCGCCGCCCAGTCCTTCACGTGCAGCTTGCCTTGTTCAAAGTGGATGGCCAGGTCCACCAAGTAATCCACCTTGCGCGCCGACAGGCCTGCGGCCCGCATGTCGTCGATCTTGAGCTTGAGCACGCTGGCGGGCTTCATGCCGCGCGGCAGCAGCGCGACGAAGCGCTCCCACACGGCCTGCGCCGCCGCGACGGACACCTGCTGGCCCACGATGCTGCGCGCCAGCGTGACGAACGCATCACCCCGCGTACGCAGCGCGGCATCGCCCAACTGTGGGATCAGGCGCTTCATCACCCGGTCCTTCTTCACCAGGTGCTTGCAGGCCTCGGCCCAATAGTCGGGCGTGGCCAGCACCAGCGGCGGCGTTGCGGCATCGCTCGCTATCTTTTTAAGAGCTGCCACCGCTTACCCCACCTGCGCCAGAGGCATATTTGACATAAAAACCAGCTTCACTGCGCAGCTTCCCAGGTCGTGCCTGCGGCGGAATCCTTGAGCACGATGCCCCGGGCAAGCAGCGCCTGGCGGATGCGGTCGGCCTCGGCGAAGTTCTTGGCAGCCTTCGCGGCAGCGCGGGCGGCGATCTGCGCCTGGATGTCGGCCTCGTCCACGCCACTGGCACCCGCTTGCAGAAAGGCTTTGGGGTCACCTTGCAGAATGCCCAGGCATCCCCCCAGCGCCTTGAGCAGCCCCGCCAGCGCGGCCGATCGCGTCTTGTTGACTTCACCGGCCAGATCAAACAGCACGGCCACGGCCTCGGGCGTGCCAAAGTCCTCGTCCATGGCCGCCTTGAAACGCGCGGCGTAGGGATCGGCCCAGTTGATGGCGGCCACATCGGCGGGCGCCACCAGGCTCAGCGCCGTGTAAAGGCGCTTGAGCGCTTGGCGCGCGTCGTCCAGATGGGCATCGCTGTAGTTCAGCGCGCTGCGGTAGTGGGCCCGCACGATGAAGAACCGCACCGTCTCGGCGTCATACTGCTGGAGCACGTCGCGGATGGTGAAGAAATTGCCCAGACTCTTGGACATCTTCTCGTTGTCCACGCGCACAAAACCGTTGTGCACCCAGAACTTCGCGAGCGGCTTGCCCGTGGCGCCTTCGCTCTGGGCGATTTCGTTTTCGTGGTGGGGGAATTGCAAATCCGCCCCGCCGCCGTGGATGTCAAAGGTTTCGCCCAGCGTAGCGCAGCTCATGGCCGAGCATTCGATGTGCCAGCCGGGGCGGCCGGCGCCAAAAGCGCTTTCCCACTTGGCCTCAGGTGGCTCCTCGGCCTTGGCGGACTTCCACAGCACGAAGTCGAGCGGGTCTTCCTTGCCATCGAGCACGGCCACACGTTCACCCGCACGCAATTCATCGAGCGACTTGCCCGAGAGCTTGCCGTAGCCGTCGAACTTGCGCACGGAGTAGTTCACATCGCCATTGCTGGCACGGTAGGCCAGGCCTTTGCCTTCCAGCTGGCCGATCAGCGACAGCATCTGGGGCACGTATTCGGTGGCGCGGGGCTCGGCCGAGGGCGGCTCGATGCCCAGCAGGCCGATGTCCTGGTGCATGGCGGCAATCATCTCGTCGGTGAGCTGACGGATGGTGATGCCGCGCTCCAGAGCGCGCTTGATGATCTTGTCGTCGATATCGGTGATGTTGCGCACGTAGGTAACGCGGTAGCCACTGCTTTTAAGCCAGCGCTGCACCACGTCAAAGGCCATCATCATGCGGGCGTGGCCGATGTGGCACAGGTCATAGATGGTCATGCCGCACACATACATGCGCACATGGCCAGGTTCGAGCGGGGAAAAGTCTTCCAATGCACGCGACAGCGTGTTGTAGATGCGCAAACTCATGGGATTTCAGTAACGGGGGATGGGGTGGTGGGTGAATGAAAATCCACCCGGCAGCTGGGGGCAAAGGCCCCTGGCGAAGGGTTGGCCCAGCGAGGGGCCTACAGCGAAATCACCCGCGGCAACAGCGTTCCGTCATGACAACCCCCTCAGCTACAATCCGCCGCAGTATAAGCCCCCGCCCGGGACAGACGCTGCCCCACACCTTTGAAGCCCCCATGAAGCAAGTCCGCCGCACACTTCCACGCCTCCTGCGCCTGCTGGCACTGACCGCGCTGCTGGGCACTGGCGCGGCCCAGGCCGACGACTACACAGAAATCACCCAGCTGATCAAAGCAGGCAAGCCCGCCGACGCGCTCGCCAAGGCCGATCAGCGCTTGGCCGCCAACCCACGCGACCCGCAGCTGCGCTTCCTGCGTGGCGTGGCACAGGCAGATTCGGGCAAGCCTGCTGATGCCATCACCACCTTCACCAAGCTGACGGAAGAATACCCAGAGCTGCCCGAGCCCTACAACAATCTGGCAGTGCTCTACGCCAACCAGAACCAGCTGGACAAGGCACGCACGGCGCTGGAGATGGCAATCCGCACCAACCCCAGCTACGCCACTGCCCACGAAAATCTGGGCGACATCTACGCCAAGCTGGCCAGCCAGGCCTACAACAAGGCGCTGCAGTTGGACGCCACCAACGCCAATTCCGTCAAGCCCAAGCTGGCACTGATCCGCGAGCTGTTCGCGCCAGAAGCCGCCGGCAAGCCAGGCCGCCCCGCCGCCGCAGCCCCGGCAACGGCCCCTGCCGTGGTGGCCACGCAGCGGCCAGCGCCACCCGCAGCAGTGGCCCCCGCCCCTGCACCGACCCCGGCAGCCACACCCGTACCCGCATCTGCGCCCAGTGCAGCTCCTGCTCCTGCGCCTGCTATCGCCCAAGCCCCCACCGCAGCACCCGCAGCCACCCCGGCAGCAGCAAGCGACGCCGCAGCCGTTCAGGCTGTGACCTCGGCCGTTCAGGCATGGGCGGCCGCCTGGTCGGCCAAAGACATGCAGGCCTATCTGGGCGCCTACGACAAATCGTTCGATCCACCCGGCCGCCAGACGCGCTCAGCGTGGGAAAAGGAGCGCGAGGCGCGCATCGTGGGCAAGTCCAAGATCAACGTGCAGCTGTCCGACGTTACCGTTGCGGTCAATGGCGACAAGGCCACCGCCCGTTTTCGGCAGGCCTATACCGCTGATGCACTCAACGTCACGAGCCGCAAGACGCTGGACCTGGTGAACCACAACGGCCGCTGGACCATCGTCCGCGAATCCACAGGCGGTTGACTGTGAACCCCGACCCTGGGCCTGCGCAGCGTGCGCGGGCTGTGCCTGCTGCCGAGCCCCTGAAGGCCTGAACCTGAAACCGCGCATGTTTGTGGAGTTGTCCGCACCAAGCCGCCGGGCTGCGGCAGGCACCCTGTTCCTCGCCGCACTGCTGCAGGCAGCACCGGCGCACGCCCAGAGCGGAAAAGTACGCCGCGCCGCCACCCAGCCTTCGACAGAGCCAGCCGACACCAAGGCGCCCAACCTGCGCGACGGACAGGCAGAAACACGCCTGCTGGCCGTGTACAAGCTCATCGCAGAAGGCCGCAGCCGCGAGGCACTGGCCCAGGCCGAAACCCTGGCGCGTGACTATCCCAACTTCCAGCTGGCGCAACTGGCCGTGGGCGACCTGCTGATGTCGCGCACGCGGCCCATCCGCCGCATGGGCGATGTGCCAGAGCCCGACACAGCACGCAGCCTGCAGGTAGCCACCACCCTGGAAGAGCTGCGCAACGAATCGCGCCAGCGCGTGGACGCGCAGCGCAGCCGCCCACCCGCGCACAGCATTCCCGCCCAGTTCCTGGAACTCTCGCCCCGCTCGCGCCATGCAATTGCAGTGGACGCTTCGCGCTCGCGCCTGTACCTTTTCGAGAACACGCCCAAGGGCCTGCAGTTGGTGGCCGACTACTACGCCTCGGTCGGCAAGCTGGGTATCGAGAAAAGCCTGGAGGGCGACCAGCGCACACCGCTTGGTGTGTACTTCATCACCAGCCGCCTGGACCCCGCCACGCTCAAAGACTTCTACGGCGCAGGCGCGCTGCCCATCAACTACCCGAACCCCCTGGACCAGAGCCGGGGCAAGACCGGCAGCGGCATCTGGCTGCATGGCACGCCACCCGACCAGTTTGCCCGCGCGCCCCTGGCCACCGATGGCTGCCTGGTGCTGGCCAATCCCGACCTGGAACGCATTCTGCGCACGGTGGAGCCCCGTTCCACCCCCGTGGTCATTGCGCGCCAGCTGCAGTGGGTAGCGCCCCACGCCGTGCAGGCGGACCGCAAGTCTTTCGACGCGGTGCTCAATGCCTGGCGCAACGCCAAGACCCAGGGCGACATGAACCGGTTGCTGGGCTTTTACGCACCGGACTTCCAGAGCTACCGCAAAAAGCCGCTCAACGAGTGGACCCAGGTGCTCCAGGCGGAGACCCGCGCCCTGAAAGGCCGGGAACTCCACCTCAAGGACAAGTCTTACCTGCGCTGGACAGACTCCGCCGACACCATGGTGGTAACGTTCGGCGAAGTCGCCGAAGGCGCCCGCACGGGTCCCGTCAAACGCCAGTACTGGGCGCGGCGGGGCCAACAATGGCAGATATTTTTCGAAGGAGTGATTGGATGATTTCCAGAAGAAATTCGACCCTGGCGCTTGCTGGTATTGCGCTGACAGCTATTTTTTCAGTAGCATCCGTACAGGCGCAAGACACCCCCAAGGTCAAGCTGTCTACCTCGATGGGCGACATCGTGGTGCAACTCGACCCGGCCAAGGCGCCCAAGACGGTGGAAAACTTCCTGGGCTACGTCAAGGACAAGACCTATGACGGCACCGTGTTCCACCGCGTGATCGATGGTTTCATGATCCAGGGCGGTGGCTACACCGCCGACCTCATTCCCAAGCCCACCAGGGCCCCGATTCCGCTGGAAGCCAGCAACGGCCTCAAGAACGACACATACACCATCGCGATGGCGCGCACGGGCAACCCCAACTCGGCCACATCGCAGTTCTTCATCAACGTGAAGGACAACGCCATGCTCAACGCCCCGAGCCCCGACGGCCATGGCTACGCCGTGTTCGGCAAGGTGGTCGAAGGCACGGCCGTGGTGGACAAGATCAAGGCCGTGGCCACCGGCAACAAGGGCCCGCACCAGAACGTGCCCACCACTCCCGTCACCATCAACTCCGCCACCCTGGTGAAGTGAACCCGCCATTTTTTTGAAGGAAGCATTGCCATGAGCAACCCCCAGGTCGAACTGCACATCACCGGCTACGGTGTCATCACCCTCGAACTCGACGCCGCCAAGGCCCCCAAGTCGGTCGAGAACTTTCTGGCCTATGTGAACAAGGGCCATTACAACAACACCATCTTCCACCGCGTGATCCCTGGCTTCATGGTGCAAGGCGGCGGCTTTGAGCCCGGCATGACCCAGAAGGGCACTGACGCGCCCATCGAAAACGAAGCCAACAACGGCCTCAAGAACGCCAACTACACCGTGGCCATGGCCCGCACCAGCGACCCGCACTCGGCCACCGCCCAGTTCTTCATCAACGTGGCCGACAACGGCTTCCTGAACCACACCGCACCTTCGGCCCAGGGCTGGGGCTATGCCGTGTTCGGCAAGGTCGTGTCGGGCACTGACGTGGTGGACAAGATCAAGGCCGTGAAGACGGGCCGCAAGGGTTTTCATGACGACGTGCCGAAGGAAGACGTGATCATCGAGAAGGCAGTCGCTCTTTGATCTGACTGCCAAGTCCGTGACCACGACCTTGCCCCGGTTCGAGGAGCTTGTCGCTCCATCGCACTGGCGCACGGTCGATTTCATTTCGGACCTGCACCTGCAGGCCAGCGAGCCCGCCACAGTGGCCGCTTTCGAGCACTACCTGGCCACCACCACGGCCGATGCCCTCTTCATCCTGGGCGACCTGTTCGAGGTGTGGGTGGGCGATGACGCCATGGGCGAACCTGGTAGTTTCGAGGCCGAAGGCTGCGCCCCCCTGCGGGCCGCCGCGCAGCGCCTGCCCGTGTACTTCATGCACGGCAACCGCGATTTTCTGGCGGGCCCGGGGTTCCTGGCGCAGTGTGGCATCACTGGCCTGGCAGACCCCACGGTACTGGTGTTTGGCGGCCAGCGCTTCGTGCTCAGCCACGGCGACCTGCTGTGCCTGGAGGATGTCGAGTACCAGCGCTTTCGCGTGCAGGCGCGCAGCGCCGAGTGGCAGCGGCAGTTTCTGGCGCAGCCCCTGGCCACACGTCGCGCGCAGGCCCGTGGCATCCGCCAGGAGAGCGAGGCACGCAAACAGTCGGGCGTCACCTATGCCGATGTAGACGGCCCGGCCGCCATCACCTGGCTGCAGGCGGCCCAGGCGCATACGCTCATTCACGGCCACACCCACCGCCCCGCAGACCATGTGCTGGCGCCCGGCCTGCAGCGCGTGGTGCTCAGCGACTGGGATGCCGCTGCACTACCGCCCCGCGCGGAAACACTGCGTTTGTCGCAAACGGGCTTGGAACGGCGGTCCCTGACCCCCAAGTACTCGCGATCCTGAACTGCGCGGGGTTTCATCACCCGCTGCCTGATCGCCATGCCCCCTCTTTTCCTTCGGCTCTGGAGCCGCGTCCGCGCCACGGTGGCCCCCGTGCCCGACATCTCGGCCACGCTGTGGCTCCAGACCCTGCAGCGTTACCCGTTTCTGGCGGCGCTCTCGCTGCACGACCAGTCCAAGCTGCGCGCCGTGAGCGCCCTCTTTCTGCACCACAAGGAGTTCCACGGCGCGCACGGCCTGGTGGTGACCGACTCCATGGCCATCGACATTGCGGCGCAAGCCTGCCTGCCCCTGCTGCATTGGGGCGACCCGGCCAAGGCGCTCGACTGGTACGACGATTTTGTCGGCATCGTGCTGCACCCTGGCGAAGCCGTGGCACGCCGCCAGACGGTGGACGAGGCCGGCGTGGTGCATGAACACACCCAGGTGCTGCTGGGCGAGGCCATGGAGCGCGGCCCCATCATGCTCAGCTGGGAGCACGTGGCCAATGCCACCGAGAACACGGCACGCGGCCACAACGTGGTGGTGCACGAGTTCGTGCACAAGCTCGACATGAAGAGCGGCGAACCCAACGGCTGCCCGCCCTTGCCCGCAGGCTTCATGGGGACACGCACCGGACGCGCCGCCTACGAGGCCTGGTGGGCCGCCTGGGAGCCAGCGTACGAGCAGTTCCGCGAGCGTGTGATCCTGGCCGAGCGCTTTGGAGCAGAACGCCCCTGGCTGGACGCCTACGGGGCCACATCACAGTCCGAGTTTTTTGCGGTGGCCTGCGAGGCGTACTTTGTCAACCGCGAGCGTTTTGCACAGGAGTTTCCGGCGCTGATGCCGGTGCTGGATGCATTCTTCGTTGCCGAGGGGCCCAGCTCGTCCTGAAAAATATTGAAGCCACCAAGGCGAGGCGGCCTCAACGCCAGGCGTTTGCAATGCAGATCAGGGCAACCGTCGCCGTGACTCTGGCATGCCCATCGTCTGCATCTGTTGCGAATCGAAACAATATGCATTCGTTTCGTATCTTTGCGGTAGCCTCGGAGAGACACGACCACCGCGCGGCCCAACACTCTCAAAGATGGCGCAAAGGTGGTGCTCCCAATCTCTTCATCAGAAAGCGCTTCATGTCAGGTGTTGTCTCAAGGATTCCGTTCCAACGCGTGGGCATTCTTGCTGCGTTGGTAGTCCCGCTGCTCAGCGCATGCGGCGGTGGCGGCTCTTCCGACCCCGTTACCCCCCCACCACCCGCGCCGCCCCCTCCTGCCCCCGCGACGGCCCTGTCGCTGCTGGCTGGCAACACCGACGGTGCGGGTAACCTGGATGGCGCAGCGCCGTCCACCGCGCGCCTCAGTGCCTACATCGGCGGGATGGCCGTGAACAGCACGGGCGAGGTCATCATCGTGGACAGTGGCAACAACCAGGTCCGCAAACTCAGCACCGACAGGACGCAGGTCACGACCTTGGCGGGTGGCGGCGATGCCGGGGTGTTCAACGTCCCGTCCAACCATGCCGACGGCTCCGGCACGGCCGCACGGTTCTACCGCCCCATGGGCGTTGCGGTCGACGCGGCCGGAAACACTTACGTGGCGGACACCGACAACCACCTGGTGCGCAAGATCAGCGCGGCCGGTGCAGTGACCACCCTCGCGGGCAAGCCCGGCGTCTGCGGCAACCAGGATGGCACAGGCAGCGCGGCAACGCTGTGCAGGCCTGCCAGCATTGCCGTAGACAAGGCTGGCAACGTGTATGTGGCGGAAGTCAGGGAGTCCACGACACACAGTTCAATTGCCAACCCGATCCGCAAGATCGCACCAACGGGTGAAGTGACCACGCTGACCAGCAAGGCCAGCCAGAACCCGACGCTGGTCTTCATCTCCGGCCCTGCCGTCGAGATCTACCGTCCGGTGCTGCTGGCCACCGACTCAGCCGGGGTACTCCACGCGGCAGATCCCAATGACCATGTGATCCGCCGATATGCGGCCGATGGCCAGCCCACCGTGGTGTCCGGCGTCGTAGCCGCCAACAACGAGGGCAATACGGATGGTGCCGCATCCGTGGCAAAGTTCAGCTACCTCAAGGCGATTGCATTCGACACAGCGAATCGCCTGTTCGTACTGGACTGGTACGGAACCCCGGCCATCCGCCAGATCGGCAGCGACGGCAGCGTGACCACCCTCGTTCGCGCCAACTCCTGCAACTTCGCAGGGGACGGCACTGGGGCCGGGCCAGGCACCTTCTGCACTGCGAGCCAGATGACCGTCACTCCCGATGGCCGGTTCCTCGTCGCCGAAACTGGCGAGAACCGCTCTGCTACTGGTTTCCCTATTGCCAGCTACGCGCAGTTGCGCAGCTACACGCCCCAAGGCACCTCCACCGTGGTTGCTGGAATACCCGCTGCGGCAGGGGCGGACGATGGACAGGGCAGCAGCGCGCGCTTTGCCACACCCGGCTCGATCGCGTTGAATCCTGCCGGCACGCTGTACGTGCGTGACGGGGGCAACCGCACTATCCGCACCGTGCAGGCCGACGGCCTGGTGCGCACCCTGGGCAAGCCAGGCGGCCATTGCACTGCGATCACCGGCCTGGGCGAGGACGTGCTGTCCAACTCCACGGCCCCCTTGGCCACCGATGGCGCGGGCAACCTCTACACCATTGACGGTGCGCGCGTCCTTAAAACCGCCAACTGCCAGGCCGTGCTTCTGGCCAACCTGGCGCCATGGCTGGACAAGGTGCCAACGGCTTTCCTCGGTGTCGCATCCGGCATTGCGGCCGACACCGCCGGCAACGTGTACGTCGCCAGCCTCAAGGGCGCCATCTTCAAGATCGATACCAAGGGCGAAGTCACCCTGTTTGCCGGCAGCGTGGGCACGGTGGGCCATGTGGACGGACAAGGCGCGGCGGCGCAGTTCTCGGCGCTGGGTCAGATGACCACCGATGCGGCGGGCAACCTGTATGTGATCGACGGCCTGTTTTACGACACCAACAAGGTGGGGCCGACCGTTCGCAAGATCACGCCGTCCGGCGCGGTCACCACGCTGGCGGGCAGCCCCACCGCGGCCCCTGGCTACGCGGATGGTCCTGCCGCTGCCGCCCGCTTCACCGTTCAGCAGTACGCAGGCTGGCCCGCGCAGACGGCCAGCCTCGCCGTGGACAACAGAGGCAACGTCTATGTCACCGATCCCTTCACCAGCGTGGTCCGCAAAATCGGCACCGATGGCCAGGTCAGTACTCCGGTGGGCCAGGCATGGAAATACGGTTTTGCTGCGGGCGACCTGCCGGGCATCATCAACCGCCCGACAGGTATCGCCGTGCGCGGCAGCATGATGTACCTCTCGGTGCCGAACGCCGTGGTACAGGTGCAGTTGCCGTAGTCAGCACCCGGTTGACCGTGGTGCGCGGCGCCCACGCTGGGCGTGCTGCGGCCACGGCACCCCCCTCATTCCTTTTGCGTCACTGCTGCAGCATGCCAGCTGGCGGACGCGCCCCATCCGTTCATCACTTTTACTGAGGTACACGCCCATGCCAAGTTCACCCATATCCAGCCGCCATCGGCTGTCCCGCACACTCTGGGCCTCACTGGCCGTGTCCGCGCTGGTGTCCTGCGGTGGAGGTTCGGGCGGTGACGCGCCGCCCCCGCCGCCTCCTCCGCCGCCCCCCGCCACGCCCCTGGCGTTGCTGGCTGGCACTACCGAGGGGCCAGGAACGCAGGACGGCCTGAGCACTGCGGCCAAGATCAGTACCGAAAGCGGCGGCATGGCACTGGCACCCAACGGCGATGTACTGATTACCGACCCGGGAAACCAGACCGTTCGTCGGCTAGCGCCCACCGGGCAGCTCAGCACCTGGGCGGGCGGTGGCCCCACCCGCAGCGACGCCAGCAGCGAAGGCCCACGCTACCTGGATGCCGCGGGCACCGCCGCCCGCTTCAATGTCCCCTTGGCCGTGGCAGTGGATGCGGCTGGCAACGCCTATGTGGCAGACGCCGGTAATCATCTGGTGCGCAAGATCGATGCCGCAGGCAACGTCACCACGCTGGCCGGCCAGGTGGGCGTGTGCGGCAATGCCGATGGCACGGGCACGGCGGCCACGCTGTGCAGCCCGACCAGCATTGCTGTGGACCGGGAGGGCAATGTGTATGTGTCCGAATGGGCGCCAACCTTGCAAGACTTCTCCCAGACGCCGACAGGCAATCCCATTCGCAAAATCACACCCGCAGGGGCAGTCACAACGGTCATCTTCAGGGCCAGCCAGAACGCCACCCCGGGCTTCGGGCGCAACAACCCTAGCCGCCTGTACCCCGTCAACCTAGCGACGGACTCCACAGGAGCCCTGTACGCTGCAGACCCTAACGACCACGTAGTGCGCAAGTACGCGCCCAACGGCCAGGCGACGGTGCTGTCGGGCACTGTGGCCCTCAATAACGCGGGCCACGTGGATGGAGCGGCTAGCGCGGCCAAATTTGGTGCGCTGCAGGCCATCGCGATAGACCGCTCCAACCGAGTTTTCGTTCTGGACCGGCATGAGGGCACCCCCGTACGCGAGATTGCGGCCGATGGCTCTGTGACCACCGTGCGACGCGCGGCAGACTGCAACTACGGCGCCGACGGCCTGCCGCCTGCCTTCTGCGCGGGCAAACGCCTGGCGGTGGACGCCGAAGGCCGCTTTCTCATCACGGAAAGCGGTCCCTCCGACACCTTTCAAACGTACGCGGTCATCTACCGCATGCCGCGCAATGGTGCGCCCGACCTGCAGGTAGGTACCGCCCCGTTGCCGGGACATGCCGACGGCCGCGGCAGCGCCGCGCGCTTTGACAGCCCCGGCGCGCTGGCGGTGGACAAGGCTGGCACGCTGTACGTGCGCGACCGCAACAACGCCGCACTGCGCACCGTCACGCCCGATGGCACGGTGGCCACGCTCGGCCGTGCCAAGAACCCGTGCGCGCAAGTCACCGGGCCGATCAACGACGTGGCCTACTGCGGATCGGCGCCGCTGTCCATCGACGGTGCCGGCAACATCTATTCGTATGACTTCAAGCGCATCCTGAAGACCAGCCCTGCCGGCAACGTCACGGTGCATGCCGACCTCACCGCCGCATTCGACGCGATACCGGGCTTCCTGCTCGAGGGGCTGACCGGCATGGTCGTCGACAGCGGCGGTACCGTGTATGCGGTGTCCCTGCGCAGCGTAATCTTCAAGATCACCCCGGCCGGCGCTGTCAGCGTGTTTGCGGGAAACCCCAACGCGCGCGGGCACGCCGACGGCCCGGCCGCCTCAGCGCAGTTCTCCGCCATGGGCCACATGACCATGGACCCCGCCGGCAACCTGTATGTGGTGGACGGCCGCTACCACAACGCGACGGGCGTGGGCCCCACCGTCCGCAAGATCACACCCGCCGGGGTGGTGAGCACGATCGCGGGGCGCCCCGACCTGCCGCCGGGGCTCGTGGACGGCCCGGCGGCCTCGGCGCAGTTGACGGTCGACACGGGCGCGCCCATTTCGGACTCGCACGCCTGGCTGGCCGCCGATGCCAGCGGCAATGTCTACGTGACCGATCCGCGCAACCGCGTGGTGCGCAAGATCGGAGCCGATGGCCAGGTGAGCACGCTGGTGGGCCAGCGTTGGAACAAGGGGTTCGCGGCCGGCCCACTGCAGGGCCTGATCGACGAACCCACGGGCATCGCCGTGAATGGCGCTACGCTGTACCTCTCCACGTCCAACGCCGTGGCGGCCGTCAAACTGCCCTGACCAAGGGGCTGCGGCCCCTGGCGCACCGAAGGGGCCAAGGTGCAAGGCCCTTTGGCGCCTTGCAGTCGGCATGGCGGGTGGGTGCTGCAAAAAAGCAGTTTCACGAATCAGTGTCGGCCCTGGCGCCCGTTGGTATTGCGTTGGCCGCTATAAAAAACAAAGCACTTCAACACCTGATGGAATCCAGCCAGCTGCTGGATGCCTGACGGATTCAGGCCCGACAACGGTTCACGCCGACAGCGCCTGCTCGACCGCCAGTTTGGCTTCTTCCAGACTGCTGAAAAACCGTGTGGGCTGGGGCATGGCCTTGGGCAGATGGGGTGGCGCTGGCCACAGGCGCTCATCCATCCAGACCGCCGTCCAGCCGCCAATGTCCTTGCGCTTGATGGAGCAAAGTGCTTGCCCGTCCGCCATGGCTGTCCAGGTGGTCGGCGGGTTGTGGTCCCAGGTGACGTGTGTCATGGCGCCCTCTCGCGGTTGCTGGGCCATTGTAGGAAGCCTGCGCCGAATTGGGCAACGGCATTCACCCACCCCACCCCGGCGGCGGAATTGCGGAATCACGGAACGACAGCAGGCGCCCACACGGCGCCCATGTTCGTCAGCCAGCGCCCATCGCGCGTCGTGCAGCTTGGGCCACGCTGGAAGCGTCTACGCCAAAAAATTGGCGCAGTGCAGCGCGCGTGTCGCTGCGTCCAAATCCGTCCGTGCCCAGGGTCACATACTTGCGGCCCTCGGGGACAAGCGCCCGCACCGTCTCGGGCACGGCGCGCACGTAGTCAGTGGCTGCAATCACGGGCCCGCGTGTTGGGGCCAGCTGCTGCGTCAGCCATGCGGATGCAGGCGCAGATTCGCCCGCCAGCCAACGCTGCTCGCACGCCACACCATCGCGCGCCAGCTCGCTCCAGCTGGTCACGCTGAGCACGGTCACATCCACGCCTTCTGCGGCCAGCAGTTCGGCGGCCTTGACCACCTCGGTCAGGATGGCACCAGAGCCCATCAGGGTGACGGATTTGGATGAAATCGTGCTATCGCGCTTATCTATCAAGCGCGAGTAGCTCTTAAAAACATAGCAACCACGCAACACACCTTCTGCCGCACCGGCGGGCAGGTCGGGCTGGGCGTAGTTCTCGTTCATCAGTGTCACGTAGTAGAAAACGTCGCGCTGCTCGGTCACCATCTCGCGCATGCCAGCATCGATGATCACGGCCATCTCGCCTGCGTAGGCCGGGTCGTAGGCCTTGCAGTTGGGGATGGTGGCTGCCACCAAGTGGCTCGATCCATCCTGGTGCTGCAGACCCTCGCCGCCCAGCGTGGTGCGGCCCGACGTGGCGCCCAGCAAAAAGCCGCGCGCACGCTGGTCGGCAGCGGCCCAGATGGCATCGCCCACGCGCTGGAAGCCGAACATTGAGTAGTAGATGTAAAACGGCAGCATGGCCAGGCCGTGCACGCTGTAGCTGGTGGCTGCAGCGGTCCAGCTGGCGATGGCGCCGGCTTCGCTGATGCCTTCTTCCAGAATCTGGCCGTCCAGCGCCTCGCGGTAGCTCAGCACCGAGCCGATGTCCTCGGGCGCGTAGCGTTGGCCCACGCTGCTGTAGATGCCGACCTGCTTGAACAGATTGGCCATGCCGAAGGTGCGCGCCTCGTCGGCCACGATGGGCACGATGCGCGGGCCCAGCGTGGCGTCCTTGAGCAAGGTACCCAGCATGCGCACGAAGGCCATGGTGGTGCTCATCTCCTTGCCATCGGCTTGTAGCGCGAACTGGGCGTAGCTTTCGATCGCCGGCACGGGCAGCGCCTCGCAGGCCGTCTCGCGGCGCGGCAGGTAGCCGCCCAGCGCGTCGCGGTGGCTGCGCAGGTAGCGCATCTCGGGGCTGTCTTCGGCAGGTTTGAAGAAGGCGAGGCTCGTAGCCTGCTCGTCGGACAGCGGCAGGTTGAAGCGGTTGCGGAACTCGATGAGGTCCGTCTCGTCCAGCTTCTTCTGGCTGTGGGTGGTCATCTTGCCCTGGCCGGCCGTGCCCATGCCATAGCCCTTCTTGGTGTGCGCCAGGATCACCGTGGGCTGGCCTTTGTGCGCGCTGGCAGCAGCGTAGGCAGCGTGGATCTTCACCAGGTCGTGCCCACCGCGCTTCAAGCGATCAATCTGCTCGTCCGTCATGCCCTGGGCCAGGGCCGCCAGCTCGGGGTTCTGGCCGAAGAAGTTGTCGCGGTTGAAGCGTCCATCCTTGGCGGCAAAGGTCTGCATCTGGCCGTCCACCGTGCCTTCGAGCGTTCGCACCAGGGCGCCGGTCAGATCGCGGGCGAACAGGCCGTCCCAGTCGCTGCCCCACACCAGCTTGACCACGTTCCAGCCAGCACCCGCGAACAGGCGCTCCAGCTCGTCGATGATGCGGCCGTTGCCGCGCACCGGGCCATCCAGCCGCTGCAGGTTGCAGTTGACCACCCAGACCAGGTTGTCCAGGCCCTCGCGCGCGGCCAGGGTCAGGGCACTCATGGATTCGGGCTCGTCCATCTCGCCATCGCCAAACACGCCCCACACCTTGCGTTGGCTGCAGTCGAGCAGATTGCGGTGCGTGAGGTAGCGCATGAAGCGCGCGTGGTAGATGCTGCTGATGGGGCCGATGCCCATCGAGCCCGTGGGAAACTGCCAGAAGTCTGGCATCAGCCACGGGTGTGGGTAGCTCGAAAGGCCTTGTGCGCCCGCAGCCGGAGCGGTCAGCTCCTGGCGGTAGTGCATGAGGTCTTTTTCGGACAAACGCCCTTCGAGGAATGCACGTGCATACACGCCCGGCGCGCTGTGGGGCTGGAAGAACACCAAGTCGCCCCGGTGCTGGCCTTCACCCACACCCTCACGTGCACGGAAGAAATGGTTAAAGCCGCTCTCGAACAAGTCGGCCGCGCTCGCATAACTGGCGATGTGGCCACCCAGTTCGCCATACGCCTGGTTCGCGCGCACCACCATGGCCAGCGCGTTCCAGCGCACGATGGAAGCCACGCGCTCTTCGATGGCCAAGTCGCCGGGGAACACGGGCTGGTCCTGTACCGCCACGGTGTTCACGTACGGCGTGTTCAGGTCGGGCTGCCAGCCAATCCGCTGCGCACGCGCCACCCGCACCAGCTCCTGCAGCATGTGCCGCGCCCGCTCGGGGCCTTCGGTGGCAACCAGGGCCAGAAAGGCGTCGCGCCATTCGGCGGTCTCCTGGGGGTCAGTGTCGGCCAGGGCATCCTGGGTGTGGAGCAGATGGGAAGGCAAGGGGGCATTCATAGGAGCACACTCTAGAAGGATTTGCAAAAAATGTGATGCCGAATCGCGAAAATTGGCCATCAATAGCAGCACAATATTCCACCAAAAACCAATATTGCAGCACATGAAGCTTGACACCACCGATCTGCGCATACTGGCCGAACTGCAGGCCGATGGCTCGCTCTCCAACGTGGAGCTGGCCCGGCGTGTGCATCTCTCGCCGTCTCCCTGCCTGGCACGCGTGAAGGCACTGGAGACCGAGGGTGTCATCGCCCGTTATGTAGCGCTGGCCAACGCCGCCGCACTGGGGCTGGGACTGAACGTGTTCATCAGCATCAGCCTGAAAAGCCAGAGCAAGGAAGCGCTGGCCGACTTTGAACAACGCATTGCCGAGCACGATGAGGTGATGGAGTGCTACCTGATGAGCGGCGACTCCGACTACCTCATCCGCGTGGCACTGCCCGACATTGCGGCGCTGGAGCGCTTCATCGTCGAACAGCTTTCCCCCATTCCAGGGCTGGAGAAGATCCGCTCCAGCTTCGCGCTCAAGCAGGTGCGTTACAAGACGGCGCTGCCGCTGCCGCAGTCTTCCCCGTAGTGGGCTCGGCCTTGAAATCCAGCGCCTGCACCAGGTCCAGTGCCTGGCCAATATCGGCCAGCAGGTCCTCCAGGTCCTCCAGGCCGACCGACAGGCGCACCAGCCCTTCGGCAATGCCGTGGGCGGCACGCTGCTCGGGCGTGTAGGTGGAATGCGTCATGCTGGCCGGGTGCTGGGCCAGCGTCTCGGCATCGCCCAGGCTCACGGCGCGGGTGACGAGCTGCAACGCGTCCATGAAGCGCACGCCCGCCTGCAGGCCACCACGCAGCTCAAAAGCGATCATCCCGCCCATCTGGCGCATCTGCTGCTTTGCCAGCGCGTGCTGGGCAAAGCTGGGCAGGCCGGGGTAGTGCACGGCCGCCGCAGCCGGGTGGGCGGCGATGAACTCGGCCACGTTCTGAGCGCTCTGGCAGTGGCGGTCCATGCGCAGCGCCAGCGTCTTGAGGCCGCGCATCACAAGGTGCGCGTCCTGCGCCGACATCACAGCACCCGTCATGTCTTTGAGACCATACAAGCGCACGCGCTGGGCCAGTTCTGCATCGGCAAACACGGCCGCGCCTGCGGTCAGGTCACCATGGCCACCGAGGTACTTCGTCATGGAATGCACGCTCACATCGGCACCCAGCAGCAGGGGCTGCTGCAGGTAAGGCGTGCAGTAGGTGTTGTCCACCACCACCTTGGCGCCCTGGGCGTGGGCCAGGGCCGAAACGGCGGCAATGTCCACCAGCCGCATGTTGGGGTTGGCCGGGGTTTCCAGGTAGACCACGCGGGTCTTCTGGCTCAGCGCGGCGGCCACGTGGGCCGGGTCGGTCATGTCCACATGGCGCACGCTCACGCCAAAGCGGCCCAGCCCGTGGTGCAAAAACGAGAAGGTGCAGCCATACAGCGTAAGGTCGGCCAGGATTTCATTGCCCGGCTCCAGCATGGACCACAGCGTGGCCGTGATGGCCCCCATGCCCGAGCCGAACACAACGGCGCCTGCGCCCTGCTCCAGGCTGGCCAGGCGCCCCTCCAGCAGCGCCAGCGTGGGGTTGGCGATGCGGGTGTAGAAGTAGCCGGGCTCCTCGCCTGCAAAGCAGCGCGCGCCATAGGCCACATCGGGGAAGGCAAAGGTGGCCGAGGTGTGGATGGGCGGCACCAGTGCGCCCTGGTGGTCGGCCGGGTTGTAGCCGTGGTGGATGGCGCGGGTGCTGAAGCCGGTGGCGGATGTGCGGGTCATGGTGGTCTCCTTGGAATAGGGAGATTCTTCAACCCATCAACGGGTAAGTTTTCGCCTTATTTGCCCTACATACGATCAAAGAAGGCAAAATTTGCCTCAAATTACCCAATCTGCAGGACACACTGCCATGCACCCTCATCCACTCGACCCCGTGGACCGCACGATCCTCAACGCCCTGCAACGCGATGGTCGCGCCACCGTGGGCGATCTGGCCGAAGCGGTTTCGCTGTCCACCTCCCCGTGCTGGAGGCGCGTGCGCGCGCTGGAGGATGCGGGCGTGATTGCGGGCTACCACGCCCATCTGCACCGCCAGCGTGTGGGCTGGGGCGTGCTGGGCTTTGTGCAGCTGGCGCTGCACGACCACACGGCTGACACCACATCGGCCCTGGAGCGCGAGGTCATGGCGATGCCCCAGGTGTTGTCGTGCCACAACCTTTCGGGCCGCTACGACTACCAGCTGGAGGTGGTGGCGGCCGACCTCGCATCGTTTGCCGACTATGTGCGCACCCATGTGCGCAGCCTGCCCGGCGTGCGTGAGATTTCCACGAGCTTCTCGCTCAAGGAGGTCAAGCGCACCATGGCACTGCCGCTGTAGCCAGCGCGCAGCAGCCCCTCACATCCTTTACCGCTGGGGGAGCTGCAACTCGCTGGTTGCCACGCGCTTGCGCAGATCACGGACCAGCGCTTTCGCCCGCGCCTGGTTCGCTGGCCCCATGCGCACCAGAATCTTCTGCCCGCTGGAGAGCGATTCCAGCGCCGGGTCCACAAACTCATAGCGCACCCACGGGCGCAGGTTGGGCACATCGGTGTTGACGGGCGTGAGCTTCACGCGCAGCGGGCTTTTGGGTTCGGGCGCCAGCAGCAAGTGGTCCAGCACGGCCACCAGGCGGTCGTTGAAGTAGCGCTTGGGGTAGCCCAGCTCTTCATACGCCTGCTGGAACAACGGGTACAGCCGTGCGTACAAGGCCACGGCAGGCTCCAGGGGCACGGCTTCGGCAAAGGTCAAAAAGGCGCTGTAGCGGGCGGCATTGGTGGTGGCAATCGTGGTGGGTGCATCGCCCTCGCCATCCACCATAAAGCGCTGCGGCATGGGCTGTACCGGCCACATGCGCGACGAGGCCTGGGCGCGGCCCAGGTTGTCTACCGTGGCCACCACGCGGCGGACAAAACCATCGGTCAACAAGAACGACGCGACCTTGTCGCTACCCAGCAATTCGGCCAGCAGCTCCGCCACTCGCTTGTCGGATTCAGCCAATACGGGCAAGGCGGTATCTGCCGGGGCCAGCGCATCCACAGGGTTCTGGGGACCCGATGCCTCGGGCATGGGCGGTGGGGCCACGGGCGCTTCGGGTGCGCTGGCCACGGGGGGCGGCGCACCCGGGGTCTCCACCGGGCGCAGCCAGAACCACCAGGCGGCTCCGGCGCCGACCGCACAGGCCAGCACGGCGGCAATGATCCACGGTGTGGAGGATGCGCGCGGTGGCGCGGGGCGGAACTCGGCGGTTTCGTTTTCAGGCATCGGATCTCCTTCAAGACGGGAACAACCCTTGTCCGAGCGGCTGCGGCGCAGGGCGTTCCCTACCAATCCCCCTTGGGGATCTGCTGGATTGGAAACCTGCTGGATGAGGCGCCGGTAACGCGATGTAGACCGCGCCCCGGAACCCCGCGACTAAAACGCCGTTGGCGTTGTCGACAATGACTCCAGCCACGCCACCGTGGCCGCCAGCTCAGAAGGTCGGATCTCGTGCGCGCTGGGGAACTCGTGGTACGTCACCGTCACCGGCAGCGGCGCCATGTGGTGCGCAATGGCCTGCGCGTGTGCCAGGGGGATCACGTTGTCGTGCGTGCCGTGGCTCAGCCACAGCCGTTTGCCCCGCAGCGCGTCGGCGGGCGCACTCAAAGGCACCACCTGCTGCAGCAGCCGACTGTGCCACACCAGCGCGGCCTGCATCAGCGCGGGCCGGGTCAGCAGCAGCGACAGCGCCATGATGCCGCCTTGGCTGAAGCCGCCCACCACCACGCGCTCGGGCGGAATGCCCAATTGCTCGGCGGCAGACTCGACCGCCTGGGCCACCCGGGCTCGGCTTTGCGCTTCCTGCTCTTCGTTGATGGTGCGCTCGCCACCGGGCTCGATGGAAAAATCAAACCACGCGTGCGCGCCTGGCCCCATGCGAAACGGCGCGCGCAGGCTGAGCACGTGGAACCGATCCGGGATCTGCGGCGCCAGGCTGAACAGGTCCTGCTCGTTGCTGCCCACGCCGTGCATCAGCACCAGCAGCCAGGGGCGGGGGGTGGTGGAAGCAGCGGGGCGCTGCAAAAATGTGAGCGGTAGATTGAGCATAGACAAGCGCCAGCGGCATTTTTAGCTAAAAAACTTACTTAACCCGCCCGTCCTGCGACAGGCTCCAGGGCAAAAGCATCCATCGACAGCATGCTGTACATCACCTCGCGGCTCAAGTAGTTTGCGTGCAGATCGTCGCCCGCCGCGCCCAGCGCGAAGAAGATGGGCAAGAAATGGTCTTCGGTCGGGTGGGCGCGGCTGGCATGGGGGGCCTGGGTACGGTAGTTGAGCAGCGCGGCCATGTCGCCACGGGCCAGCGCATCCTCGATCCAGCGGCTGAATTCCAGCACGTAGGGCGCGGGCGCACGCTCGCCGCCAAAGAATTCGGCCAGGTTGTGCGTCATGCTGCCGGACCCCACCACCAGCACGCCCTGGCTGCGTAGGCTGCGTAGCGCGGCACCCAGTGCATACACATCGGCCGGGCCAGCGCCCACGGGCAGAGCCACCTGCACCACGGGCACATCGGCCTGCGGGAACAAATGCATCAGCGGCACCCAGGCGCCATGGTCAAAGGGGCGCGCGGCATCGCCCTTTGCGGCCACACCGGCGGCCTGCAGCAAGCCCAGCACCTCTTGCGCCAGCGCAGGCGAGCCTGAGGCGGGATATTGCAGCTGGTACAGCGCGGGCGGGAAACCGCCAAAGTCGTGCCACGTGGCAGGCTGCGGGCCGGTCATGACCTGGGCAGAACGCGCCATCCAGTGCGGCGACATGATGACCACGCCCCGCAGGCCAGGGTACTGCGCCTTGAGGTTTTCACCCCACTGCGTGAGCGCGGGGCCGGTGGTGCCAGCATCGATGGCAAACAGCGGCGCGCCGTGCGATACGAACAAGGAGGGAACCACAGCGGGAGCAGTGAGAGGGGCTTGGGCAAAGGCAGTCATGGCAATTCCATCCGTGAATGCAATGAATGTAGGACTGATAGCACCTGATACCAAGCCCTGCGGGCCGGACAGATTGTTCTACAGGTGATGCCAATGCGCCATCGACGATGGCCGTGGAGATACCCACCACACAGGGAGCCGCGGTTCAAGACCCGTCGCGCACACGGCCCCGCAGTGCCTTGGTCTCGCTGCGCTGGGTCTTGCCCTCCAGCCGCCGCTGTTTCGACCCGTAGGTGGGTTTGGTGGCGCGGCGCACCCGGGGCGGCACGGCCACAGTGTTGACCAGCGCGTTCAGCCGCGCGAGCGCATCGGTGCGGTTTTGCTCCTGGCTGCGGTACTGCTGGGCCTTGATGACCACCACACCCTCTTGCGTGATGCGCGTGTCGCGCAGGGCCAGCAGGCGCTCTTTCACGTCCTCGGGCAAGGACGATGCCGCCACGTCAAAGCGCAGGTGGACGGCGCTTGATACCTTGTTGACGTTCTGCCCGCCCGCGCCCTGGGCGCGCATGGCGGTGATCTCCACCTCGTCCTCAGACACCTGCAGGGGCAATGGCGGGGCCATATATCTACGGATCTATGGGTCCCCTTACCGCCTGGCGTCAGGCCGCAGGCTGCTGGGCCAGCAACTGGGCCAGGCCGTCAATCGCCAAGCCATAGCCCAGCACGCCAAAACCACACATCACAGCCTTAGCGGCTGCCGCCATGTACGAATGGTGGCGGAACGCCTCGCGCGCATGCACATTGCTGATGTGCAGCTCAATCAGCGTGATGCCCGTGCCTTTGGTGGCATCGTGCAATGCAATGCTGGTGTGGGTGTAGGCCCCGGCGTTGATCACCACGCCTGCCAGCTCGCCCGCTGCGTGCAGGCGGCCCGCCTCGTGAATCCAGTCCACCAAAGCGCCTTCGTGGTTGCTTTGGTGAAAGCGCAGTGCAAAACCATGGCGCTCGCACGCGTCGGCGCACAGCTTTTCGACATCGGCCAGCGTGGCCGCGCCATACACAGCGGGCTCGCGCGTACCCAGCAGGTTCAGGTTGGGGCCATTCAGGACAAAAACGGTTTTTTTCTTCACAGACATGCGGCACTCCGGGGGCGTTGCGCCTGCCACGCTGGCAGGCCAGAGTGCGCGATTATGCGGCGCCCCGCGCGCACCGTGCGCGCGCCAAAATTCCCGCGTCAAAAGAAAAGCGGCCCCGAAGGGCCGCTGTAAAAGGCAGCCTGTGCAAAGACGCTGCCTGTGAGCGACTGGCGCCCAAGAGGTTGGTTACACAACGCGGCAACCCGGTCAGGCTGCCAGCGGATCAGACCAGGATCAACGATCCCAGCGGCCGTGGCCATACCCATGGCCATATCCGTGGTGGCGGTGGTGCCGATGGTGGCGGTAGCCGCGATCACCGTAGTACACGACCGGGGGCGGTGCGTAATACGCTGGGGGAGGCGCGTAGTACACGGGCCGAGGGGGTGCGTAGTAAACGGGCGGGGGCGGCGCCACATACACCGGGGCGGGGGCGTAGTAGCCATTGCTGGCCCCCACCACCACGCCAGGCACGCCAATGCCAACCGACCAATTTACGTCGCGGGCCTGGGCTGCGCCCGTGCCGGCCAGCAATGCCAGCGCCACGCCAGCCGAAGCGGCCATGGCATAGATAGAACGGGTTTTCGTCATGGAAATCTCCTGTTTGAGCGAGGGCAGCCAGCCAAATGGACTCACCTCACCGGTACATAACGCACCAAGTAGGCAAAAGGATGGCACAAAATCGTCTTTACGTTGTGTCTGGACGTATACGCGCCTGTTTCTATGCGTAAACCATCACGAAACCGGCGCCTAAAATGGCTGTATGAGCACCCCCTCCCCCGCCAATACCGCCGCCACTGCCACTTCTGCGGCCCCTGAAACCGTCAAGCCCAGCAACTTTTTGCGCCAGATCATCGAGCATGACCTGGAAAAAGGCACCTACACCACCCGCCGCTGGGCGGGCACCCCCGGCGACGCCGCCCACCACGCCCAGGGCGAGCCCGATCCCGCCAAGATCCGCACCCGCTTCCCGCCCGAGCCCAACGGCTACCTGCACGTGGGCCATGCCAAGAGCATCTGCATCAACTTTGGCCTGGCGCGCGACTACGGCGGCATCTGCCACCTGCGCTTTGACGACACCAACCCCGAAAAAGAAGACACCGAATACGTCAACAGCATCATCGACGCGGTGAAATGGCTGGGCTTTGACTGGAACGGCGCACCCGACGCCGCTCCCTACCAGGCCAGCGACTACTTCGACTTCATGTACCGCGCCGCCGAATACCTGATCGAAGCCGGCCACGCCTACGTGGACGAACAGACGGTGGAGCAGATCCGCATCAACCGGGGCGACTTCAGCAAGCCCGGCGTGGACAGCCCCTTCCGCAGCCGCACCCCGGCCGAAAACCTGGCCAAGTTCCGCGAAATGCGCGACGGCCAGCATGAAGATGGATCGATGGTGCTGCGCGCCAAGATCGACATGGCCAGCCCCAACATCAACATGCGCGACCCGGCCATCTACCGCATCCGCCGCGCCACCCACCACAACACGGGTGACACCTGGTGCATCTACCCCATGTACACCTACGCGCACCCCATCGAGGACGCGCTGGAGCAGATCACCCACAGCCTGTGCACGCTGGAGTTTGAAGACCAGCGCCCCTTCTACGACTGGCTGCTGGAGCGCCTGACCGAAGGCGGCCTGCTGGCCAGCCCGCCCCCCCGTCAGTACGAATTTGCGCGCCTGAACCTCACTTACGTCATCACCAGCAAGCGCAAGCTCGCCCAGCTGGTGTACGACCACAAGGTCAGTGGCTGGGACGACCCCCGCATGCCCACCATCGTGGGCCTGCGCCGCCGCGGCTACACGCCCGCCTCCATCCAGACCTTTGCCGAACGCATCGGCGTGACCAAGTCCGACAGCTGGATCGACTACAGCACCCTGGAAGGCTGCCTGCGCGAAGACCTGGAGCTGAAAGCCCACCGTGGCATGGCCGTGCTCAATCCCGTCAAGCTGGTGCTGACCAACTGGGACGACGTGATGGGCGCAGGCCACCTGGAGCCCTGCAGCCTGCCCGCCCTGCCCCACCCACCCGAGGGCGTGGAAAGCCCCGTGCGCCACTTCACCATCGGCAAGGAAGTCTGGATCGAACGTGAAGACTTTGAAGAAGTGCCGCCCAAGGGCTACAAGCGACTCTTCCCCGGCAACAAGGTGCGCCTGAAGGGCGGCTACGTCATCGAATGCACCGGCTGCACCAAGGATGCTGACGGAGTCATCACCGAAGTGCTGGCCACCGTGGTGCCCGACACCAAGAGCGGCACCCCCGGCGCCGACAGCGTGAAGGTGAAAGCCGCCATCACCTGGGTGGGCGTGGCCGACGGCGTGAATGCCGAAGTGCGCATGTACGACCGCCTGTTCCTAGACGCCCACCCCGACGCGGGCGGCAAGGACTTCATTGAAAGCCTGAACCCGAATAGCCTGAAGGTGGTGACGGCCATCGTGGAGCCATCATTGGCCAATGCGAAGCCGGACGACAAGTTCCAGTTTGAGCGGCATGGGTACTTTGTGGCGGACCGTATCGACCACAAGGCAGGGAAGCCGGTGTTTAACTTGGCGGTGGGGTTGAAGGATTCTTGGGGGAAATAATTTCCCTAAAGACAAAAAAGCCAGCAAACTTATAGATTGCTGGCTTTTTTACAAAATCCAGAACAATTACTAATTCCAAGAGATTTTAAATAAATAACAAACACATCCCCACGCCTCCCAATCGATAACAATTTTACTCATAACAAATAGGAGAGTTAGATGCCTCGCATAGATGAAGTCTTCAAAAAATCCGGCGTTCCCACTCACACTTTTGTTGAGCCCGAAGAATACGACAGAGTCCGCGTGGCCATCCAAACCCCAGGCAGAGGAGTAATTATTGAAGGCCCTTCCGGCATTGGGAAAACCTCATGCATAAAAAAGGCTCTTGATGAGACAGGCCTTGCAGATTCGTGCCTCTTTTTATCAGGACGAAAACAAGGAGATATTCCACTCATCAACGAACTACCAACGATGGCCGCGATTGGCATTGTCATTATTGATGACTTTCACCGGCTACCCGCGTCTTCCAAGCAAAAAATCACTGATTTTGCAAAAACGTTGGCTGACGATGAAGATACCATGAGCAAAATTGTTCTTATTGGCATCAATCGCGCCGGCCAAACGTTAGTTGAGTATGCACCTGATCTACTTCATCGAGTTGAGACAATTCGCGTGGGAAGAACCAGTATTGAAAGAATAAAGCAACTTATTGAATTAGGAGAGCGCGCGCTTAATTGCAAAATTTCCATATCGGATGAAATTTCCGAGGAAGCGGAGGGTAGCTTTGCAATGGCGCAAGTTTTATGTCATGAAGCGTGCTTACAAGGAAAACTACTATACACCCGCACCGACCCGGAACCAGAAAAAATAGTAGTAAGCCTTCCCGCGATACGAGAGGCTGTGCTTGCCGACTTGGGCCCTAGGTTCTTTCCCATTGCACGAGAATTTTCCACTGGAAATAAATTGCGAAGAGAAGGGCGTGCGCCCTACCTCCATCTTCTTCTTTGGCTATCAAAAACTCAGGAAGGAGCACTTGATACCAAAGAAGCCATGGCTGCGAACCCGGAACTAAAGGGCAGCGTTTCTCAAGTTATTGAAAAGGGACATTTAAACAGCCTCATTGCGAATTCAACCGCAATTTCCGAACTAATTCATTTTGAGGCAAAAACGGACCTACTGACGACTGAAGATCCAAAATTTTTGTATTTTATTCGACATTTAATTTGGTCCAAGTTCGCTCGACAAGTCGGATATTTCAGCATCGACTTTAAAAGCCGATATGATTTCGCGCTATCTTTTGCGGGAGAAAATAGAGATTTTGCAGAGGCGCTGGCTCAAGAACTTGCCAGCCGTGAGGTAAGCGTTTTCTACGACAAAAATGAGCAACACAGAATTCTCGCTAACGACGTTGAGGAATATCTAGCACCAATATATCGAAGCGAATCCAAGTTCGTTATCGCTTTGCTTAGCAAGCAGTATCCCAGAAAAATCTGGACTAAGTTTGAGTCCGAGCAGTTCAAGCAAAGATTCGGGGAATTTGCAGTAATACCAATTTGGTACACCGACACCTCACCTGGCCTATTCGACGAGAGCAGGCGGGTTGGCGGTTTATCTTTTGACCCAGAACAACCTGTTTCTGTTCAGCTACCTGATATCGTTGCATCGCTGTGCAAGAAGCTAGAAGAGGTACGTCAGGGGGAGGCAAAGGACTCAGAGCAACAAATGCTATTTCCGGTGTCTGGTTGAATGCGCTCAATTTAAAAGCTAAAGCACCAGCCACTGGGTCTCAACTAACAGGTTCCCGTCTTGCCTTTTGCCAAGTTCACGCCGAATGGGGTCGACACGGACGAGGCGCGCGACCCTTGCGTGACCACTAACGACGGCTGCAGCCTCGGAAGCATTTTTTCTGCAGAAGATTCACTGCACTTTTAGTAGCTGCTTTCGAGCAATGGGGTCAGGTCTTGTCTTTTGCCCATTTCACTTCGGACTTGGTGGAGCAGGACGCAGTGCGCGCTCCTTGCGTGACAGCGAACAACGGCAGCGGGCACGAAACCATTTTTCTACAGGAGCCTAGCTATATTTTTAGTAGCTTCCAGCGTAGGCTTCACAAGCACTATCGGCCAATTTGGCTAAAAAACCCGCTGCGCCGCTAAACTCCAAAACATGCGCCCCTCCGAAGCCCTTTCCCTCCACCGCTCGCAAATCCGCGAGATTGCCCTTCGCCACCGCGTGAGCAGCGTACGGGTGTTTGGCTCGGCGCTGCATGGGGACGACACAGCCGACAGCGACCTCGACCTGTTGGTGGAGCCCACCGCGCAAACCACACTGATGGACATTGGTGCGATTCGGTTTGAACTGAAGCAATTGCTGGGTATGGAGGTGGATGTGCTCACCCCCAACAGCCTGCCCGCCAGCTTTCGGGACCAGGTACTGCGCGAGGCGATCACCGTATGAGCCGGGCGCACCCGCTGCGGGTGGCGGACTATTTGCAGCACATCCTGGAGGCTATCGGCAACATTCAGGAGTACACGGCTGGTATGGACCTGGCTGCGTTCTTGGCAGACCGCAAGACCTGCGACGCCGTGATTCGCAACCTGGAAGTGATTGGCGAGGCCTGCAACAACGTGGCCAAGAACCACCCTGACTTTGCGCAAAAACACGCCCATGTGCCGTGGGGCTTTGCTTATGAAATGCGCAATGCACTGGCCCACGGCTATTTCACAGTAGACCTCGGCATCGTCTGGCAAACCGTGCAGAACGACCTGCCAGCGCTCAGGGCGCAAGTAGCAGCACTCTAGCTCTAGGCTGCTTCAATTTTGATAGCTTCTTGCGCTTATCCATCAAGCGCAAAAGGCCATTTTCATCCAAAGAACTGCGGCACAGCTAAAGCCCCTCGATGACGCCTCCGTTAACCCCCACCTTCGCCCAAATACCACCCGGCCCGCTGGCGGGCCCCTTGCAGTTGCTGCCCATCAACGCCGCCGCAGTGGCAGTCCACACCGCCGATGGCGCGCATGTGGGCTCGCTCAAGCTGGTTGGCGGGGTCTGGAAGTTCAAGGCCATGGGCTACGACGCCGCAGGCCGCATGGAGCCGGGCCACGGCCCGCTGACGGAGCAGCACAACATGCAGTTCGCCACGCTGGATGCGGCCGAGGTGAGTGCGCGGTTGCTGGGCGCTTTGGGAAGCAATCCATAAATCCCACTCGCGCACCAAACCCTTTTTGCTTCTAATTTTATAGCAAAAAAGGCAATACCATCAGGCGGAAACAGCTCATTTCGCCTCTATTTCCGCTCCACCAACGCCCGCAACGGCTGCCCGCCTGTGGACAGCTGAAACACCAGCCCCATGGCCTGCACCTGCCAGCCTTGTTTGGCCACGGTGGGGCTGAGCTGGAAGCCCGCCATCACGCAATTGGTCGTGCGCACCTCGCCTGATTCGGGGGGCTGCCCAGCATCTGGGTGTAGGTCTGCGGCGGTTGCTGCGGCTGGGCTTGCTGCGGCGGCGCCGCCTGCCCCTCTTTCACCAGCACCAGGTACGCCCTTTCGCGCGCGATGGGGGCGGCGGGGTCGGCGCCGTCGGGGCGCAGGGTGAGGGGGAAGTCGGGCACGGGGGTGGCCGGGTCAAACGCCAGCTGGGGCGTGAATTCGGCCTTTGTGAGTGCGCCGTTGCTCTGGGCCCAGTGCAGGCGCAGGTAGGGTGGGGGTTCCTGGGCGGACCACATCAGGTGCACGTCATTGCCGTGGGTGCAGTAGCTGGGGTGGGCCACGGGGTGGGGGTGCGTGGGCCATTGGCCGCCGCCGTGGCGCTGCTCCACGCGCAGCAGGCGGTTGTCGGGGGTGCCCAGCAGTGACTGGGTGTAGATGAGCCCCAAGCCGGGCAGGTGGTAGCGCTGCACGGGCTGCACGGTGTGGGCCAGCGGGGGGTTGGTGGCGGGCAGCTCGCGGCGCTGGGCCACGTCGCGTGCGGCGGTTTGTAGGGCACTTTGCGCCAGCAGGCTGGCATAGACGGGCACGGCGGCGATGGCCAGGCCAGTGAGGCCCAGCACCAGGCTTTCAGCGCGCGAGAGTGCGGGCCGCACCCAGCGCCCGGCCAGCACATGGCCGCCAAACCACACCACGGGGCCCAGGGTGTAGAGCGACAGCACAAACACGCCCAGCGCGGCGGGCCCGCCCACGGCGCGTGCGGGCAGCAGCACGGCCGCGGCCGCCAACAGTGCGGCCAGCACCGACACCAGGCGCACCGCCAGCCAGCTGCCCACGCGGCGGCTGGGCTTGAAGTAGCGGCTCTCCAGCCACAGCAGTGCCACCACCACCGCCAGCAACCCGGCAGCCATGCGCCACCAGGCCTGCTGCTCGGCGGCAGGCATGCGGGCGAAGGTGTCCAGCATCTGGGGCCAGTCCATGGGCTTCTCCTTTCAACGCGGGCGGTGCGTGGGCGTGCAGGATGCAGTTGGGCAGTGTGCTACCAGCGCGTCACCCTGCGTACAGCACCTCGTTGCGACAGCGGTGCCTACCGTTCGCTCTGCGAGGCCATCGCCAACACCCTGCTGGCCACCATGTCCAGCACAGGCTTGGTGTTGCCCTGCTTGTCTGTCCATACCTTGGGGGTCAGCGCCCCCACCAACGACACGGCGTCGCCGTCTTGCAAGGCCCGCAACGCAGCGCAGGCCTCTGGAACAAAGGCGATCACGTTGACGAGCACGGGCTCACCATCGCCGCCCGCAGCCCGCACCTTGGCCACCGCAAATTGCGTGGCGTTCTTGCCGTCACGCATCTCCGCCTCGCCCACCAACCTACCCGCTACCAGGCCATCAATCACATCATTTCCTTGGTTTGTCATGCCGACACAGCCCCTGAGCCTAATGGATGGGGGGCTTGAAAGACACGCCGATGCACAGTTGCCTGGCATTCCCGTGATCCGCATGGCGCGTGCGCTGAAGTGCCAGTGTTGGGGCGGACATCGATCAGCGATGGCGGACAGCTATCATATTAGTAGCGTATTGCGCTTACCCCGCAATCCCTGCAGCCCGATTTTTATCCTTCCGGCTCAGGCGTACACTGGCCCGCATGGGCTCCCTCGTCAATGTCGCGCTGGTGGCGCTGGCCATGCTGGCATTTGCGGGCAACTCGCTGCTGTGCCGCCTTGCGCTCAAGGGCGGGGCCATCGACGCGGCCAGTTTCACCAGCATCCGGCTGGTGTCCGGCGCCATCACGCTCGCGGCCCTGGTGTGGCTGCAAAGCGGGCGCGGTGCACAGCCTGGGCGCCCACTGAGGCTTGCCGCACTGCCGGGCGATGGCTGGTCTGCACTGGCGCTGTTCATCTACGCCGCCGGGTTTTCGTTTGCCTACCTGAGCATGACGGCTGCCACCGGCGCGCTGCTGCTGTTCGGCGCGGTGCAGGCCACCATGATTGCCTGGGGGCTGCACCAAGGCGAACGCTTGCGCCCCTTGCAGCTGGGCGGCTTTGTGCTGGCGGTGGCGGGGCTCACGGCGCTGACGCTGCCGGGCCTGGCCACGCCGGGCTGGACGGGGTCGCTGGCCATGCTGGGCGCCGGTGTGGCGTGGGGCGCCTATTCATTGCGAGGGCGGCGCAAGCAGGGCCCCGCCAACGCCGACCCCACCGCGGTGACGGCAGGCAACTTTGTGCGCACCGTGCCCATGGCGCTTGCCGTCAGTGTCGTGCTGCTGCCGCAGATTGATGTGAGCAGCAGCGGAGTGCTCTATGCGGTGGCATCGGGGGCAGTGACCTCCGGGCTCGGCTACGCCGTGTGGTACAGGGTGCTGCCCACGCTGCAGGCCACGCACGCGGCCACGGTGCAGCTCAGTGTGCCGGTGATTGCGGCAATTGGCGGCCTGGCGCTGCTGGGTGAGCCCGCCACGTGGTCAATGGCGCTATCGGCCTGCGCCATCATGGGCGGCATTGCGCTGGTGATCTGGAACAAGCGCTGATCGCAGCCAGCCCGGGGCAGTGCGACTGCAGGCACACCGTGCTATGCGCCCGCCAGCACAAACTCCACCGCGGCACACACGGCCGCTACCTGCGCCGCGATGCACTGCTCGGGCGTGGCGCGGGGGCTGTCGGGGTAGACCTCGGTCGTCGTGGTGTAGCGCGCGCCGCTCACGTTGGCGCACAGGCCCCAGGCCTTGAATTCGTAGCGGATCACGCCGGGCGCTACCACGGGCGAGCCGATGATTTCGTTCTTGTCATCGGCCGGGGCGATGTGCGTGACGCGGCCCACGGCTTCGATGATGGCCTGCTGGAACGCAGGCTGGGGGTTCTCCGTGTCGTCCACCAGGTAGAAACCGTCGGGAATGCTGCCAGGCTCAAAGACCTTGCCGTCGCGTGCGGCCACAGCGGGGCGGTATTCGGATTCGTCGGTGTCGGTGGTTTCGTGCAGGTCGATGTGGGCGGCGAACGGGCCGTGTGCAGCACGGTGATGCGCCACCAGGCGCATGAGGGCTGCAGACTCCTGCGCGGGCGAGTCCTGGCGGAACGAGCGGTTGGGGTCGATGGCGTCAAAGTTCCCGCGCTGAAACCGCTCATACGCCCAGGGGCTGACGCAGGGCACCACCAGCAGGTTGGCGCGCCCCACAAACTCGGCTGCGTGCTGTTGCGCAAAGCGCAGCGCGCCGTGCACGCCGCTGGTTTCGTAGCCATGCACACCGCCAGTGACGAGCACGTTGGGCAGGCCGGGTTGCCAGTTGCGGCTGCGCAGCGCCCGCAGGGGGAAATGCTCGGGCGCATGGTGGGCGTTGGCATAGGCCACCTCGCCGTAGGGCTCCACATCCCACTGGCTGCGCAGGGTGTCGATGGCGCGCAGCACGTCGTCGGCATAGCTGCGTTGGCGCACCTGGCGCGCGCGCCACTGGTCGCGTTCTGCGTCGCCCCAGGGCTGGCCGGGTGTGCCGATGGGGTAGGAAGGAATGGGTTGCATGGATGTGTGGGTGGGGGCAAGAACCTGTTCAAAAAAACCCGCGGCAGACAGGGCCCGGGCGTGGCGCAGAGCATTCATAGAATACCGCGATGCCCTTCCCCCTGATCCGGCCCCTGCGGCTGGCCGCCTCGTCCCTGGTCTTGCTGCTCTGCGCCCTGGCCGCCCACGCACAGACCACTCCCTCACCCGCCACTGCATTCCCCCCTGCGCAGGCCACTCGCCCGGTGGGCAGCAGCCCGGTGGACGGCAACACGCCACCACTGGGGCCAACCGTAGCCGCTGCGCCTGCCGGGGCCGATCCCGCCCTGCTCTCGCGCGATGCGCGGCGCATTTACGAGCTGTCGCGCGACAAGCTGGTGCAGATCCGCACGCTGCTGCGCAATGCCAACACGCAGGCGTCGATCGGCTCGGGCTTTTTTGTGTCAGCCGATGGGCTCATCGTCACCAACTTTCACGTGGCCAGCCAGCTGGCGCTGGAGCCCGAGCGCTACCGGGGCGTGTACGTGACGATGGAAGGCCAGGAGGGCGAGGTGGAGCTGCTGGCGTTTGACGTGCAGCGCGACCTAGCCGTGCTGCGCGCCAAGGGGCGCACAGCCGCAGCGCCGGTGCTGGGCTTTCGGCCCGCCGATGAGGCGCTGGCGCAGGGCGAGCGCATCTACTCACTGGGCAACCCGCTGGACATTGGCTTTGCCGTGACCGAAGGCACCTACAACGGGCTGGTCAAGCGCAGCTTTTACCCGCGCATCTTTTTTGGCGGCACGCTCAACCCCGGCATGAGCGGCGGCCCGGCGGTGGACGACGCAGGCCGCGTGCTGGGCGTGAACGTGGCCAAGCGGCTCGACGGCGAGCAGGTGAGCTTTCTGATCCCGGCCGAGTTTGCGCAGGCGCTGGTGCAGCGTGCGGCCAACGCCCAGCCCATCACCCAGGCCGCACATGCCGAGATGACGCGACAATTGATGGAGCACCAGCAGCTTCTGACGGACCGGTTCTTGAAAGCGCCATTTCGCGAGCAGCGCCACGGCAACTACCGCGTGCCGGTGCCCGACGACGCGCTGGCGCGGTGCTGGGGATCGGGGCGCGACCCGGCGTTTCCGGGCCTGAACCTGGAGCGCACGCAATGCCGGGCCGACAGCGATGTGGTAGCGGGTGAATTCAACACCGGCGCAGTGCGCCTGAGCTATGAGGCCTACAACGCCCCCACCCTGGGCACTGCACGGTTCGCCCGGATGTTTTCCCAGAGCTTCGCCAACGAACAGCTGCAACGGCGCGGCAACCGCCACCAGACGGCCGCAGAGTGCAGCGAGCGCTTTGTGGACCCCGGCAGCCTGCCGCTGCGCGCGGTGGTCTGCCTGTCGGCCTATCGCAAGCTGCCCGGTCTGTACAACATGACTGTCCTGGCCGCGTCCATCAACCAGCCTACGCAAGGCGTGCTGGGCCGCCTGGACGTGCAGGGCATTGCTTTTGACAACGGCATGAAGCTGGCCAGCCACTACCTCAAGGCCTTCCGCTGGGAGGCCGCACCATGAGCACGATGCCGACCACCCTGGGGCTTATCGAAGCCTTTGACCGCCACGGCGCATTGCTGGCGCGCGCACCCATCACGCGCTGGCCCATCACAGTAGGCCGGGCGCTGGACTGCGACCTCGTTCTGGACGACCCGTTTGTGGCGCCCCGGCACCTGCGCATCGACCGCGCGGTGAACGAGCCACGCACCGTGCAGATCGAGGTGCTGGAGACGCGCAATGGCGCGCGCCTGCAGCGCAAGCAGCACGGCCAGGGCGAGCACTTTGACTGGCCCGACGGCGCGCCCATCGACCTGGGCCACACCCACATCACGCTGCGCCTGGCCGATGCGCCGATTGCCGACGAGCAGCCGCTGCCGCAGTTTCCGTGGCGCACGGTGGGCACCACGGCGGTGCTGGTGGCGCTGGTGCTGCTGGCGGGGCTGGGGGAGTCGTGGCTGGATGCGCGCGACACTTCGCAATACCTGAAGGCCGTACCGGGCGTGTTGCTGACGCTGCTGGTGGTGCTGGGCGCCTGGTCGGGCGTGTGGGCAGCGGCCAACAAGGTGTTTGCGGGCCACCTGCAGTTCTGGCGCCACGTGCGCATAGCCTGCGCTGCGGCCCTGGCGGTGGATGTGGTGCATCTGGTGGCCCACCTGACCGCATTCGTTTTCTCGCTGGAGGTTTTTTCGCAGTTCGCCAGTGTGTTGATCGTGCTGGTGCTGGCTGGTGCGCTGTATGCCCACCTGGCGACCGTGCTGCCGCGCCGCCGCGTGGGCCTGGCGTGGATGGTGGCTGCAGTGGTGGCCCTGGGCGTGCCGTCGTGGCTGGGTGCGCAGTGGCTCAACAACATGCGCTTGTCGCAAACGCTATACATGAGCAGCCTGTTCCCGCCCAGCCTGCGCGTGGCCCCGGCCGTGCCGGTAGAGCAGTTTCTGCAAGAAACCGAGTCGCTGCGCAGCAAGCTGGACCGCCGCCTGAGCGATGACGGCCAGGCGGACGATGACGAGTAAAAAGTAGCACCGCGCAGAGCGCTTCACCGCAGCCCTACTACCCGCGTCTATCCCATCCACCCATGCGCCGCCGCAAGCTCCACCACCACGTCTACGTGGTCGAACTCTCCAAAGACGTTCTGCTGGAGCCGCGCTTTCGCCGGTGTAACCCGGGCTACATCGAGGGCAAGCCCTGCGTGTATGTGGGCATGACCGGGCTGGACCCGGATGTGCGCTTTGACAAGCACAAGGCGGGCATCCAGGCCAACCGGTTTGTGACGCAATACGGCCTGCGCCTGCTGCCCGATCTGTACGAAGGCTTCAACCCCATGAGCTACGAGGATGCAGTGGACCGGGAGATCGAGATCGGCATCGACCTGCGGTCGGCGGGGTTTGGGGTGTGGCAGGCGTGATGCGTGCTAGGGAGTCTGGGTTCATTCCGATCCGAAGAAACCCAAAAAGGAATGATCCACCCCAATATTGGTATAGCAGCGCACTCCACCAATCCCTCATGCCGGGCAAGTTGGTGGCTCCATCGAACACCTCCCTTGTGAAGCTGCACCGCGGCCGCAGCGGCTTGATGCATCAACCGCCAAAATACTCATCTATTCATAGCTACTAGCGCTTACCCATAAAGCGCTAGAGACCAATTTCATTCATATTTTCATTGACAACCATGAACTTCGCAGACCGCTTGAAGCAACTCCCCTCCGCCAGCCACCTCGCCGCCCTGCACCTACTGGGCGCGGACGACCAAGTGCTGGCCACCATCGAGAACAAGCCCGGACAGACCGGGTCGCTGGTGGTGTATGCCGCGTTGGCTGCCTTGTACGGCGGCCGCATCACGCCTGCGGCCGCCACCCTGGGGTTGGAGTGGTACGCCGAGCATGTAGCCGATGCGCGCACCTTCCCCGGCAAGCACCCCAACATTGACCGGCTGCTGGCCTGGGCGCAGGGCAGCGAGAGCTTTGGGGTGCGGACGGTTTTGGCCTGAAAGGCTGAGGCTTTGCCAAAAAGTTGGCCGTTACAACAGCAGCGTGTCGAAAACGCGCAGGTCCGTTCGTCGTAGGGGTGTGAACACGTTGAATAACCGATATGGTTTGGCGGTTCACGCTTTCATCCACCACAGATCTGCATCCCAAGGAGACCCGAGCATGACGACCAACACCAACACCGGTACCGTCACCCTGCACCGCGTGCTGCGCGCCCCGGCAGAGCGCATCTACCGCGCCTTTCTGGACCCAGACGCCATGTGCAAATGGCTGCCACCCCACGGTTTTACCGGCCGGGTGCTGAGCATGGACGCACGCGTGGGCGGGAGTTACCGCATGCAGTTCACCAACTTCAGCAGTGGCGGGACGCATGCGTTTGGCGGCGAGTATGTGGAGCTGGTGCCGGGCGAGCGCATCGTGCACACCGACCGGTTTGACGACCCCAACCTGCCGGGCGAGATGCGCACCACGATCCAGCTGAAAAAGGTGATCGCGGGGACCGAGGTGTCCATCGTGCAGGCGGGCATCCCGGCGGTGATCCCCACTGAGATGTGCTACGTGGGCTGGCAGGAGTCGCTGCAGCTGCTGGCGCTGCTGGTGGAGCCAGAGATTCCGGGCGAATAACTCAGACGCCCAAAGCCTCAGGCCCTGATCACTTCAACCACTTGTCTGCCGCCTGCTTGATGGTGCCCCGGCTGTCCACCAGGCCCCACACAAAGCCCATCACACGCACATAGTCGGCGTCGTCGGTGGGCAACATGAAGCCCAGGTAGTTCTTGGGCGTGAGCGGCGCATCCACAAACGCGGCGTGCAGGCGGGGGTCGGCCTTGGCGTAGTGCAGGGCTTCGTAGGTTTCGGTGATCATCACGTCGCCCTTGCCTTCGGCGATCAGCGCGGGGATCTCGGCGTTCTTGTCGTGCGTGCTGACCTGAGCGGCCTTGAGGTTGGCCAGCACATAGGTTTCGTTGGTGCCGCCGGGGTTCTTGATGACGCGCACGGCGGGCTGGTTCATGGCGTCCACGCTGGTGTATTTGGCTTTGTCGGCCGCCCGCACCAGGGCCACTTTGCCAAAGGGAGCGTAGCCGGGCAGCATGTCAAAAATGCGCATGCGGTTGACGTTGCGGGTGATGCCGCCCACGGCCACGTCAAACTTGTCGCCCTGCAGGTCCTTCAGCAGGTTGGGCCAGGTGGTGGGCACGTATTCGATCTTCACGCCCAGCTCCTTGGCCATGGTTTCGATCACATCGATGTCGTGGCCGCTGTAGCCCGCGTCGGTCTTGATGGCAAACGGGCGGTAGTCGCCAGGCGTGCCCACGCGGATGACCTTGGCCTCCATGATCTTGTCGAGCCGGGGGCCGGCTTGTGCGGCCTGGCTGAAGGCGAGGGTGACGGCCACGGCGGCTGCGGCCACGGCGAGGATTTTTTGGGCGATCATTTCAAGGTTCTCCGGTGGGTGAAGGACAGTTTGGTGAAGGGGTGCCTGGCACGAGAATCGCCACCAACAATACAGCAGGCCTGGGTGCGCCCCGCAGCGTTATGCACTGGGGTGGTCGTTGGTGGCTTCTGCGCGAGCATTTGTGGGCGGTCATGAGCACTTGCGGGCTTCGACACCAGCAGGCTCCAAGCAACGCAAGTGGCGTGCCAAGCAGCCCGCCCCGTACCGGTGCCAGGCTGCGCAGGTACAAGGCTCCTTCAAATGCTCTATTTTTTATAGCACATTGCGCTGGTGGAATAAGCGCTACACGCCCATTCTTCCCAAAGTGGGTTACCCTGCCCGGTTAGCAACAAGGAATCGCCATGAAAAAACTCAACGTCACCATCCAACTCGAAATGACCGTGCCCGACGACTGGGAGCTGGTCGACACCTCGGAGGGCACGCCTGTCATCAAGCTGCCCGACGGCAAGTTCATGGACATTGCCATCGAACCCCTGTTTGCGGCAGACCCCGAAGACCTGTGGGCCAGCACCGAAGATGAAGATGTGCTGGACGACATCCTCGACATGGTGGACAGCGAGGCAGTGACGTATGAGTTTGTGACGCACTGATGGACGAGGGTCCCGAGTTAGAAACTCGGGACATTGGGGGCAAGTGCCTGCTTGGGTTGAAAAATCCAGGCGGCGTCTTCGCCCCCGCATCAGACGCAGAAAACTACACTATTGATAGCATCTGGCGCTTTACCCAAAAGCGCTAGCACCTGATTTCATTCAAACCCCATCACAACTGCGACCGCAGCAAGGCCGTCAATTTCTCGTGAGCCTTCTCGCGCAGCGGCCGGTCCAACCAAGCCTGGTAGGTCACGCGGCGTGACCGCTCGATATCGTCTTCAAAAACCTGGGTCTGGCGCTGCGCAAACGCCGCGTCGTACATGTTCAGGTTGGCCTCATCGTTCAGGCGGAACGAGCGGTTGTCAAAATTGGTGGAGCCCACCGACACCAGCAGCTGGTCCACGATCATGACCTTGCAGTGGTACATGGTGGGCGTGTATTCATAAATCTCGGCACCGGCCTGCAGCAGCGGGCCCCAGGTGGCGCGGGATGCAGCCTTCACCGTTTCGGTGTCGGTGTGTTCACCGGGGGTCACCAGGCGCAGGCGCACGCCGCGCGCCAAGGCGTCCATCAGCAATTTGTGGGTCAGCTCATCGGGCACGAAGTACGCCACCGACAGGTCGATGCTGCGCTCGGCCGCGGTGATGGCCAGGTGGTACATGAGCTGCATGCTCTCGCTGCCACTCGATGGCGAGCTGGAGAACATCTGCGCCTTTTGCGTGCCCACGGGAGGGTCTTGTGCGATGGCCGGAAAGTACGTCTCGCCATGCAGCACCTTGCCGGTGACCTTGAGCCAGTTGTCCAAAAACGTGGCCTGCATCTGCGCCACCACGGGGCCACGCACCAGGTAGTGCGAGTCGCGCCAGTGCTCCGGGTCTTGCGCGTGGCCCGTCCACTCAGGCGCAATGCCCACGCCACCGGTAAAGCCCACCTGTCCGTCCACCACCAGCAGCTTGCGGTGGGTGCGGTTGTTCAGGCGGGCCAGGTTGTACCAGTGGGGTTTGTGGAATTTTTCGATCTGCACCCCGGCCGCTTTCATCTCGGCCAGGTAGCTCTCTTCCATCTTGGCGCTGCCTACCCAGTCGAGCAGCACATGCACGGACACACCCGCGCGGGCGCGCTCGCTCAGGGCGTCTGCAAACTGCTTGCCGATGTCGCCCGACCAGTAGATGTAGGTTTCGAAGGTGACGCTTTTTTGCGCGGATTTGATCGCGGCCAGCATGGGCGGAAAGATCTGGTCGCCGTTGAGCAGCTCGGTCACCGCATTGCCGCCCACAATGCCCGGGCCCAGCAGACTGCCCAGGGCACGTTCGAACTGCGGGTGGGCGGTGTTGTACAGGCGCGGCAGCTGTTGCTGCACCTTTTTCTCGCCCGCCGTGAAGTTGAGTGCCAACAAGACAAGGGCCCCCGTGGCCAGGGCCGTGAGCAAGACAGTGAACATGGTGAAGCGGCGGGGGGCGGCAGGTGGCATGGCGCGATGGTAGGTGGCGGCCTGGGGGTGGCGATGTAGGCGGACGCCGCCAACGCTGGGCGGCACAATTGCGGGGTGCTCGCCGTGCACGCGCGGCTGCAGCACGCTTGCCATCCCCCCGCGCTTTTTTCTTACCGTTGCCCTGCCGTGTCTGAACCTGCCCGCCCTGCCCTCATCCGCCCAGCCACCCCCATCAAACGCCGTAGCGCCTTGATCGGCACGGCGGGCCTTCTCGCCCAGCCCGCCCTGGTGGAGCTGCTGCACGCCAAGCCCTTGCCACCCGCGCCCACGGTGTGGCCCCAGGCGCTGCAGGTGCCCGGGGGTGTGGCGCGGCTGTCGCTGGGCCCAGCGGCCACACGGCCGGTGGCGCAGGTGCGCCAGGGCGATGTGGATGTGCCGCTGCGGGTAGTGGGCGATGCCATTGAGTGGACAGCCATCGTGGGCATACCGCTGGCCGCAGCACCCGGCGATGCGTTTATCACGGTGCTGGCCGAAGGCGGCGGCAGCCCGCGCCTGGTGCACTACGCCGTAGCCCCCAAGCAATACAAGGAGCAGCACCTCAAGGTATCGCCGCGCACGGTAGACCTTTCACCCGAGGACCAGGCCCGCTACGAGCGCGAGCGCGACCACCAGGCGAAGGTGATGGCGACCTTCACCGAGCAGCCCGCCGGTGTGGCCCTGCCATCGCTGCGCATGCGGGTGCCGGTGCAGGGGCGGCGGTCCAGCTCGTTCGGGCTGCGGCGCGTGTTCAACGGCCAGCCGCGCAATCCGCACAGCGGCATGGACATTGCCGCCGCCACGGGCACGCCCATCGTGGCACCGTTGCCAGGCCGGGTGATTGACGTGGGCGACTACTTCTTCAATGGCGGCACGGTGTGGCTGGACCACGGCCAGGGCCTGCTGACGATGTACTGCCACCTGAGCAGCATGGATGTGCGCGTGGGCGATGTGCTGCAGGCGGGCGACGCGTTCTGCAAGGTAGGCGCCACCGGCCGCGTGACCGGACCGCATCTGCACTGGGGCGTGATGCTGAACCGCACCATGGTGGACCCCGCATTGTTCTTGTAGCCCCTGAGTCGCTGCGCGGGATGACGCCCCTCACTGCGGGACGGCCCTTGCTCGGGCCGTACCCGCTTCGCGGCTGCGGGCCGGTGCGCCGCGCTGAAGCCCATGCAGCCCGTTGAGCCGCACCACGCTTCAACGGGCTACTTCAAATAATTCATGAAACCTGTGATGATCACGGCGTTGAAAAAGTCGATGAAGAGCGAGCCCACGAGCGGGATCACAAAAAATGCCTTCACCGATGGGCCATTGACGGCGGTGAACGCCTGCATGTTGGCCATGGCGTTGGGCGTGGCGCCCATGCCAAAGCCGCAGTGGCCGGCGGCGATGACTGCGGCGTCATAGTCGCGCCCCATCACGCGGAAGGTGACAAAGTAGCCATACGCAAACATCAGCACGGTCTGGGCAAGCAGGATGACCAGCAGCGGCCCGGCCACCTCGGCCAGCTCCCACAGCTTCATGGACATGAGCGCCATGGCCAGGAAGAACGCCAGCGACACATTGCCCACCACCTCGAACTGGCGCAGGGGCAGCGCACTGTCGCGCCAGTCGATGATGTTGCGCACCACCGCCGCCACCAGCATCGGGCCCAGGTACGAAGGCAGCGTAATGCCCAGGCCCTTGAGCCAGTTGACCAGCAACGTGCCTGCCCCGATGGACACGGCAATCAGGATGCTGGCGTACATCACAGTGTCGCTGTTGCCCATGGGGGCCGGGGCTGCAAGGCGGGCGGTGGAGGCATTGGCGGCGTCGACAGCGCCAGCCGCCGTGGCGGTGGCAGCGGCTGGTGTGCCCGCAGCCAACCCCGAGGTGTGCAGGCCATTGCGCCGCATCAGCAGGGTGCCCAGCGGGCCGCCAATCACACAACCTGCCACCAGGCCATAGGTGGCCGCCGCAATGGCGGCGGGCAACGCACCTGCGGCGCCCGCCTGCTCCAGCAGCGGGCCAAACGCGGCCGAGGTGCCGTGCCCGCCCGTGAGCGATATGGACCCCGCCGCCACGCCGATGAGCGGATGCACGCCCAGCGCAGCAGCCAGCCCGGCTCCGAGCAGGTTCTGCAGCACCACCAGGCCCACGGCGGCGGCCAGGAACAGCGCTACGCCGACACCGCCTTTCTTGAGCAGCTCGAAGCTGGCCGAAAAGCCGATGGTGGTGAAAAACACCAGCAGCAAAAAGGCGCGCATGTTGTCGTAGAACTGAAAGGTGAACAGGCCCGTCTGGTGGCCCACCAGCGCAATCAGCGAAAACACCAGTCCGCCGATGATGGGCCCGGGAATGAAGTAACGCGAGAGCAAGCCGACGCGGTTTTTGATGAAATCGCCCACCACCAGCAGCACGGCGGCGATGCCGATGGTCTGGGCAATGTCGAGTTCAATGGTGGTCATGGCGGTGTCTCCTTGAGGCCTGGATGAGAGGGTCAGGCAACACTTGCCCAGATGTATCAGCTATGGATTAGATAGCTGCCAGCGCAAGCTAGCGTAGCGCTGGAGCCTATTTTACCTGTCAAGCTCCGCCTCCCCGGCCAGGCCGGAGGATGAAGCGGGTGTCAGACGCCATCCTGTTCACTCAGCGTCGCACTGGCTCTTTCCTCCATCGCTGCGGCTATGCTCGGCAGCCCTGCACCCCCCGATCCACCCTCACCGCTCCCACCCCGTCGTCGATGACCGCCCGCCTGATCCGCTTCAACAAACCCTACGGCGTGCTCAGCCAGTTCACGGCCGAGGGCAAATGGCAGGGCCTGAAGGACTACATCGACCTGCCCGGCGTGTATGTGGCGGGGCGGCTGGATGCCGACAGCGAGGGCCTGCTGCTGCTGACCAACGACGGCAAGCAACAGGCCCGCATTGCCGACCCACGCTTCAAGATGGAGAAGACCTACTGGGTGCAGGTGGAGGGCGTCCCCGATGAGGCCGCGCTGGCCGCGCTGCGCAGCGGCGTGGTGTTGAACGACGGCCCAACCCTGCCCGCCCGCGCACGGCTGCTGGAGCCCGCGCCTGCGGTGTGGGACCGCACCCCGCCCATCCGCGAGCGCAAGGCCATCCCCACTGCCTGGATCGAGCTGATCATCCGCGAAGGCCGCAACCGCCAGGTGCGCCGCATGACGGCCGCCGTGGGCCACCCCACGCTGCGGCTCATCCGTGCGGCCATCGGGCCGTACACGCTGGACGGGCTGGCGCCGGGAACCTGGGCGGATTGAACCGGTAGGCGTGCGGGGCCTACGCGGCCACCGCCTGCATGCGCCGCGACAACGCGGACCCACGCGCGCGCAAAAAGGCCCGCAAGCCCTCGGCATAGTCCGCACCCACGGCCTGCTGCACAGAAGGGCGCGCAGCCAGCGCAGCCCGCCACTGCTGCACCAGCGGCAAGCCTTGCCAGAGCGCCAGGTCATCCATGCCCGGCAAGGTGTCGATGACGTCGAAGTACCGGAACACCGGGCCAAACACCGCGTCCACCATGCCAAAGTGCGGCCCCGCAAAGTACGGCCCCGGCACGCTGCGCTGGCCCAGGGCCTCTTCGATCTGCACAAAACGGCTGCGCAGGTCCTGCGCGCGGGCCTGCAGCGTGGCCTCATCCGGCGCGGCGTAGAAGCCGCCGATGGTGTTCAGCACCGCAGAGCCAAACTCCATCCATGCCCGGTGGCGTGCGCGTTGCAGCGGATCTGACGGGTGCAACACGGGCATGGCCACTTCGTCCAGGTATTCGCAGATCACAGCGGACTCGAACAGGCTTTGGCCCTGCACCTGCAGGACCGGGGTCTTGCCCAGCGGCGAGAGGGCCAGGAACCAGTCGGGCTTGCGGGCCAGGTCGATGGTGCGGCGCTCAAACGCCAGGCCCTTTTCGTGCAGCACGATGGCCACGCGCTGCACATAGGGGCACAGCGCGTGCGAGACCAGGGTGAGCGCGGGTGCGGCTGTAGGCGAGCTCATGCGGCCCATCCTTGAGCGTGTGGGGCACAGAGGGTGTTCAACAGGCAGGCAATGCAGGTGCAGGTGTGTTTCATAGGCGGGCTTTCTATGGCAAGGGGGTAGACATCGCCCGCGGTGTATCTACCGACGTATGGCGACCAGCAGAATTTATGATTGCATTGACGCAAACGAAATAAGCAAACATGAAAACATCGATTGCACCCACGCAATATCAATTGGGCGCCGCAGAGCTGGAAGTGCTGCTGGCCATGGTGCGCACCGGCACCTTGGCAGCAGCCGGTGAACGGCTTGGCGTGGATGCGTCCACGGTGTTCCGTGCCATCCAGCGCATCGAGCGCGGGCTGGGCCAGTTGCTGTTCGAGCGCTCGCGCGCGGGCTACCGCGCCTCGGAGCTGGCCCAGGCCCTGGCCGAGCAGGCCGAGCGCGTGGAAGCTGCCCTGGAGGCCGCCCGCACGGCCACGCAGGCGCAGCCCGAGCAGGTGTCGGGCACGGTGCGCATCTCCACCACCGACACCCTCCTGCACGGCCTCATCGCCCCGGCTCTGCAGCTGCTGCAGCCCCGGCACCCGGCCTTGGTTTACGAACTGCATGCGGGCAATGAACTGGTGAGCCTGACGCGTCGAGACACCGACATCGCCGTGCGCGCCACCAAGCGTCCACCACAACACCTGGTGGGTCGGCAACTGGGCATGATCCGATCCGCGCTGTACGCAGGCACCGCCAGCCCGCTGGTCCTGTCCGACGTGGAGGCGGGCCGCGCAGCCTGGATTGCGCCCGACGACGCGCTGCCCGACCACCCCTCGGTGCGCTGGCGCAAAAAGCAATACCCCAAGGCGCAGCCCACCTACCGCGTCAACAGCCTGCTCACCGTGATGGAGCTGGTGGCCCTGGGCATGGGCGTGGGGGTGCTGCCCCTCTTTCTGGCTCAGGGCCGCAGCGACCTGCGCCCCCTCACCGGGTCGCTGGCCGACTGTGAAACCGAGCTGTGGCTGCTGACGCACCCCGAGTCACGGCACCTGCGGCGCATTGCCACGGTGTACGGGCATCTGGCGGAGACGGTTCAGTTGCCCTGACGCACTCGGGCCTTCCCGCCGCCCTCCCAGCTTGCTGCCAGCACGTTGTCAGCAGCCGGTCTCTACAGTGCGCCGCCATGACCCTCACACAGTTCTACGGCGCATCCAGTCTCGACGGCTTCATCGCCACGGCAGACCATGACCTTGGCTGGCTCTTGCAGTTCGGCGAGATCGAGGGCTCCAGCTACCCCGCTTTCATCCGCGACGTGGGTGCGCTGGCCATGGGGTCGCACACCTACGAATGGATGCTGAAACACGCCATCGACGCAGGCCAGCCCTGGCCCTACGTGCAGCCCACATGGGTGTTCAGCACGCGCACGCTGCGCGCCATCCCGGGCGCCGATGTGCGCTTTGTGCGTGGCAATGTGCGGCCCGTGCACCAGTCCATGGTGCGGGCCGCAGCGGGGCGCAATGTGTGGATCGTTGGCGGGGGCGAGCTGGTGGGGCAGTTTTGTGACGCGGGCCTGCTGGACGAGTTGATCGTGCAGATCGCACCGGTCACACTGGGTGCGGGCAAGCCGCTGTTGCCACGCCGGATCACACAACCGGCGCTGCGCCTGCAGTCGGTGACAACGCTGGGCGGCATCTTTGCAGAGCTGCGGTACAAGGTGCCGCCAGCCTCGCAACGCAACCCATAGCCACTCCCTTGAAGCTATTGTTTTTATAGCTATTTGCGCTTATCCATCAAGCGCCAGCGGCGCTTTGGACGCAAAAATTCTCAACCCAGCGGCACCGCCTTGTTCACCGGGTGCGACAGTACCAGTGATGTGGAGACGCTGCCAAACGCGGCCAGCGCATCCACCACGCGCTCCAGGTCGGCGGGCTGGCCGAAGGCGCAGCGCACCACGAAGCAGTCTTCGCCGGTCACGCGCACAACATCCAGCACTTCGGGCAGGGACTGGAACAGCAACACATAGCGCTGGATGTGCTCGTGCGTGGTGCGCACCCGCACCACAGCCTGCAGGCCCAGGCCCACGGCGGCCAGGTTGATGCGGGCCGCGTAGCCTGCAATCACGCCCGCGTCCTCGAGCTTTTTCACACGCTCGCTCATCGCAGGCTGCGACAGGCCGATCTGCTTGCCCAGCGCCGACAGGCTTTGCCGCGCGTCGTGCTGCAGGGCCATGAGGATCTGCCGGTCTTTTTTGTCCAGTTCCACGGGGTGCTTTCTTTGAACAGGCTCTTAACGATGACTTCAAGGTTTGGGCGGGCGATTTCCGATGAGCCCCCCTGGCCGGAACAGCGGCGGTTTCCTATTGTTGGCGGGCAGTGATGGATCTGCTTTGAGAACAAGGACATTGAATGACGACGCGACCTGTTTTGCTGATTCCGGGCATCTACAACTCGGGCCCCACACATTGGCAGTCATTGTGGCAAACCCGGCACGCGGGCGTGGCGCGGGTGGAGCAGGCCGACTGGGACCACCCCGATTGCGACACCTGGGTGCGCACGCTCGATGACGCCGTTGCTGCATCGCCCCAGCCCCCCATCCTGGTGGCACACAGCCTGGGCTGCCTGGTCGCGGTGCACTGGGCCGCGCGCCACCACCGGCCCGTGCATGCGCTGCTGCTGGTGGCGGTGCCAGACCCCGGGGGGCCGAATTTTCCGGCCGACGCCAAAGGCTTTGCCCCACTGCCTGCCGTGCTGCCCGCCCAGCCCGACCTGCCAAGACGGGTGCTGATGAGCAGCACCAGCGACCCGTATTCCACCCCCAACTTTTCGGCGCAGTGCGCCAGCGCCTGGAACGCCGAGCACGTGGTGCTGGGTGCGCGGGGCCACCTCAATGCCGACAGTGGCCTGGGTGACTGGCCGCAGGGATGGGAGCTGGTGGCGCGCTGGCGCGGAGAGTGAGAACCGCTGCGGGGATTGACACGCCCCTCTGAGAGCGCAGGCCCAGAGCGCTCAGGCCACAGTGCCTGGAACCTCCGCGTCAGCCACCGATGGCTTGCGCCTGGTCCATCACGAGGTAGCGCTTGACCAGATCGAAGAAGCTCTCGTAGAAAGCGTCCTTCGAGATGGTCTCGCTGCCCACCTTGACCAGCGATTCGCTGCTGGCAGAAAACGGCAGCGACACGGACCCGATGGCGCCCACGCCCACGCTGGCCGAGTTGTTGGTCTTGCGCAGGGCATAGGTGTCCTGCAGCGCCGTCACAAAGCCCAGGCTGACCTTGCCGTCCGTGGCCTCGGGCACACACACCACGCGCACCACCATCTGCAGGTGCGACTCGGCTTCGGGCTGGAAGCTCTTTTTGCCCTCCACCAGCTCCGGCTGGTGGGTGGAGATGATGTAGCCCTGGCTCAGCAGCGCGCGGCGCGATGCCTCGCAGGTCTGGGCGGGCGTGGCGTCAAACAGGCGCGAGTAGGTGGCCACCGAACCAAAACTCTCCTGCACTCCAAACGTCTTGGGCGTGGTGCCCACACAGCCTGCCAGCAATGCGGCCAGAGCCAAGCTACCTGCAGCGGCACCAGAACGAACAGTGAAGCGGGTCGGGAAAAGGCACAAACGCAAGGGCGGGCACTCCTTCGGGGTCATCAACATCATCAAGAAAGTCGTCATTGCGGGGGACATTTCCGGTTGCCATAGCGGCGCAGAACGGCTGCCATGGCGTTCTGACAGTCTGCACCACACCCGGTTCCCGTAGATTCTAGAAAGCCCTATGCCCAGCCTGGCACAACGCCCTTGCCCGTGGAGGGGCTGAAAGCGTGGTAACCACAGCCCAAAGCCCTGCACGCACGCCCTGCGCACCATTTCGGGCATTGCACGCGCCAAGGTATCAATTTGCAGCAGCCCGTAGAGACAACACGCCAGATGCTACACTATTGATAGCTGTTAGCGCTTATCCATAAAGCGCAAAGTGGCAATTTGACACAACATTCTGTCACCTGCCTTCTTGCTCGCCTTCCACCATTTCTCTCTCCCTCTGCTGCCGTGCCCCGTGCCTCCCTGCTCTGCCTGGTCGTCGCCATCAGCGACGGCGACACCCTGACCGTGCGCTGCGGCGCGCCCGGTGCCTACCAGCAGGTGAAGGTGCGTATCGCCGCCATCGACGCGCCCGAGTCACGCCAGGCCTTTGGCCAGAAGTCACGGCAGCACCTGGCGCAGCTGTGCTTCAGGCAACGCGCCGCACTGCAGCCGGTGGACGAAGATAACTACGGCCGCACGGTGGCCCATGTGCGCTGCGGCAGCGCCGATGTGGCTACGGCACAGGTGCGCGCCGGCCTGGCCTGGGTGTACACGCCCTATGCCGAATCCCGCCCGCAGCTGGTGGCTCTGCAGCGCCAGGCGCGCAGCAGCGGCACAGGGTTGTGGTCACAGAAGCGGCCGCTGGCGCCGTGGACCTACCGGCACCGGCACAGCCAGCGCTGATCCTCTTTTCAAGCTGCCTCAGGTGCGCAGCAGTGCCAGCACGCCCTGGGGCATCTGGTTGGCCTGCACCACCATGGCGTTGCCCGCCTGCTGAAGGATCTGCTGGCGCGCCAGGGTGGCGGTCTCCACCGCAAAGTCGGTGTCGGTGATGCGCGCCCGGCTGGCCGAGAGGTTCTCGCTGCCGATCTGCAGGTTGGTGATGGCCGACTCCAGCCGCGACGACTGCGCGCCGATAACGGCACGCTGGCTGTTCACGTAGTCCAGCGCGCGGTCTACCGACACGATGGCCTGTGCGGCCGAGGTGGTCACGTCCAACGTATTGCGCAGGCCCATGGCCCCCAGGCCAATCGCGCCCACGCGGGTTTCCAGCGTCTGGTTAGCATTGGCGCCCACCTGGAAGACCTTGGTGCTGATCGCGCCGCTGGTCGAGGCGATGTTTTCGTAGGTCTCGGTGAAGCCTTGCAGCGCGTCCTTGCCCGAGCGGCTGCCCTGGTTGGGCAACGCCGCCTTGGCGTCGCGCACCATGCCGCCGTCCACGTCGGCGCCGCCAATGGCGCCGGTGTCGGCATTGTTCAGGTCAAAGCTGCCGATGAAGGCCGCACCGTTGAGCCCGTACTGCGTGAGCACATCCCCCGCGTTGGTGAAGGCCCCGGCCGAGGCTGCGCCAATGGCCGCGTCCAGCGTGGAGCCGGGGTTGTTGCTCATGTAGGTGAGCACATCCTTGATGCCGGTGCCGCCCGCCGTCTTGATGCGCTCGTGCATGTAGCGCACGGCCGAGTAGCTGGACGAGTAGAACTCGCTGGTGTTGCTGGGCCCGCCAATGGCCGCCACCACCGCGGCCACGCCCAGGTTGGCCACGTCGGCGCGCACCCGTTCTTCGGCGCCGTGGATGAATTCGGCCGCGCCTTCGGCAAACCACAAGTGGCTGCCGGTGATGTTCTGCCAGTTGGTGGAGCGGGCCATCACCGCGTGCACCATTTCGTGGGCAATCACACGGTCGTTGTAGAACGGCGCAGAGCCCCCATTGGGCGGGTTGGGCGGCACGAAGTCGGCCATGTCCACCTGCAGCACCAGGTTGTTGCCCCGCCCCTGCCCGTCAAACCCGGTGACCTGCACATAGGCAGCCACACCGCCCGCGTTGTCGGTAAAGCCGGTGTAGCGGATGTCGATGGCCGCCCCATCGCCCTGCAGGCCAAAATAGGTGCGGATAAGGTTTTCGCTGCTCTCCAGCCAGCTGCCCGCGCTGGTCAGGCCGTCAAACACGGACAGCAGGTTCTCGTCGCCCACCACGCTGGCGTCGGAGCGGTCGAACACGTCCATGCCGTTGAACTGCGTGGTGCGCCCGGTGCGGTCGATCTCTTGCGCCAGCCGCGTGACCTCGGCCTGGATCGCCTGGCGGTCGGACGCGCTGTTGGTGTCGTTGGCGGCCTGCACGGCCAGCTCGCGGATCCGCTGCAGGCTGGCCGTGACGCTCTGCAGCGCGCCCTCGGCCGTCTGCATGAGCGAAACGCCGTCGTTGGCATTACGCACCGCTTGGTTGAGCCCCCGGATCTGCGAAGTGAACCGCTCGGAGATCGCCAGGCCCGCCGCGTCGTCCTTGGCACTGTTGATGCGCAAGCCCGAGGACAGGCGCCGCACGGTCGTGCCCATGTCACTCTGTGCACCGCCAAGCCGGCGCTGCGCATTCAGCGACATCACGTTGGTGTTGATCGTCAACGCCATGGCACGCCCCGGGGACTCCTGGTCAAAGCAGATGAATAGACAAACGGTACAAACCGGTCGAAGCGGCACGCCCAGCTCCACGCAGCAGCAGCGCCGAGGCCGCAAACCCGCTTCTTCTTCTCTGCCTTATCGGCGGGCCAGGGCAAAACCTGAAGACCCATTTCTGCGGGTCTTCCCCCAAGCCCCCAGCGTGCAGGCTGCACAGCCGCTAGCATCCTGGGGTCTTTCCCATCTGGCCCCCAGCGTGCGCTGCCCCGGCCGCCCCCGCTCCGTTTTCATGACAGTCCCTCATTCCCCCCCTGCAGCACCCGATGCGGAGAGCTCCAGCGTCTACGGCCACTCCGGCTTCATTTCCTTTCTGATCGCCCGCGTGGTGGCCGTGGTCGCCACCCAGGTGCAGGCCGTGGTGGTGGCCTGGCAGGTGTATGACCTCACCCGCGAGCCGCTGGCACTGGCCTATGTGGGTCTGGCGCAGTTTCTGCCCATGCTGGCCCTGCTGCTGCCAGCAGGCGATTTGATCGACCGCTTTGACCGCAGGCGCATCCTGGCGCTGGCCTGGTCGGTGGGCGGCGTGTGCAGTGCCCTGCTGTGGTGGCTGGCGGGCCATGGGGCCAGCGGCGTGGCGGGCATTTATGCGGTGCTGGTGCTGTATGGCTGCGCACGCGCTTTTTCGGGGCCAGCCATGCAAAGCCTGCTGCCGCAGATCGTGCCGCGCGGGCAGCTCGCGCAGGCCATTGCCGCCAACAGCATGCTGATGCGCGTCGCCAGCATCGGAGGGCCGCTGCTGGGCGGGCTGCTGTATGCGCTGGGCGGGGGCGAGTTGACCTATGCCGTGTGCTGCGCGTGTTTTGTGCTGGGCGTGGCGCTGCTGCTGCGTGTGGTGGTGGCCCATGCCACTGCGCCCGGCCCCGCGCAGGGAACGATGTTCGAGCGCTTTGGCGCAGGCATCACCTTCATCCGCACCCGGCCCATCATCCTGGGCACCATCTCGCTGGACCTGTTCGCCGTGCTGCTGGGCGGCGTGGTGGCCCTGCTGCCCATCTATGCGCAGGAGGTGCTGCATGTAGGCCCGGCGGGCCTGGGCGCGCTGCGCAGCGCCATGGCCGTGGGCGAGGTGGGTGCGGGGCTGTACCTGAGCATGCGGCCCTTCAACCGCCATGTGGGCCGCACCATGTTCATTGCGGTAGCGGTGTTTGGCGTGGCCAACCTGGTGTTTGCGCTCTCGCACTGGTTCTGGCTGTCGTTTGTGGCGCTGATGGTGGCAGGCGCGGCCGACATGGTGAGCGTGTACATCCGGGGCGCGCTGGTGCAGTTCTCCACGCCCGACACCATGCGAGGGCGGGTGAACGCGGTCAACATGCTGTTCATCGGCTCGTCCAACGAGCTGGGCGAGTTCCGCGCGGGCACCAGCGCCGCCTGGCTGGGCGTGGTGCCCGCCGCCGTGGTGGGCGGACTGTGCACGCTGGGCGTGGTGGGTGGCTGGATGCTGGCGTTCAAGACACTGCGCACGGTGGACCGTTTCGAGGAAGCTGCGCAGGCCAGCAGCTGAGCAGCTGAGCGGTTCAGCGACGGTGCGACAGCCCGTGTAAACAAGCTCCGGGGCGTTTGTGTCGCGCAGGTAAAACCCGCGCGGCAGGCTTGCACGGCGCGTTGGGGCGGAGCACCATGCGCTCCACTGCCAGCCCCCAAGCGCGCCCCATGAACGCTCCTTCCGCCCCGCTCCCCGGCCCTCTTCACCGCCGCACCGTGCTCGCTGGCCTGCTGGGCATGGCTGCCACCGCCCCGCTGGGCCTGGCCCGCGCCGCCACCCCGGCGGGCAACGCTGGCTGGGCTGGTGTCGACGAAGCCACGCAAACCCGCCTGCTGGACCGCGTGACCTGGGGCAACACCGCCCAAGGCGCACAGGCGCTGCCGCCGCAAGGGGTTGCTGCCTACTTGGCAGCGCAGTTGCGCCCCCTGCCCGCCATGCTGCCGCGCGCGGCCCAGGCGCAGATCGACGCCATGGCCATCACCCGCACGCCCCTGCCCGAGCTGGCCGCGCGCATGGAGGCCCAGCACCAGGCCGCCAAGGCCCAGTCCACCGAGGATGGCCGCAAAGCCGCGCTCAAGGCCTGGCAGCAGGACATGCGCGCGCTGCAGCAGGAGGCGGCCGAGCGTTTTGTGCTGCGCGCGCTGTATTCGCCCACCCAGCTGCGCGAGAAGATGACCTGGTTCTGGATGAACCACTTCAGCGTGTTTGCGGGCAAGGGCAGCCTGCGTGTGCTGGTGGGCGACTACGAGGAACGCGCCATCCGTCCCCATGCGCTGGGCCGCTTTCGCGACCTGCTGGGTGCCACGGTGCGCCACCCGGCCATGCTGCATTACCTGGACAACGCCCGCAACGCAGCGGGCCGCATCAACGAAAACTACGCGCGCGAGCTGATGGAGCTGCACACGCTGGGCGTGGACGGCGGCTACAGCCAGCAGGATGTGCAGGAGCTGGCACGCGTGCTGACCGGCGTGGGCATTGCGCGCCAGCCAGACAGCGACGAGCCCCCGCGCATGAAGCCCGCGCTGCGCCGCCACTATGTGCGCGACGGCCTGTTCGAGTTCAACCCCCAGCGGCATGACTGGGAGCCCAAGACCCTGCTGGGCCAGCCCCTGCGCGCCGAGGGCCTGGCCGAGGTGGACGAAGCGCTGGACCGCCTGGCCCGCGCACCGGCCACTGCACGCTTCATCACCCGCAAGATCGCGCTTTTCCTGGTGGGCGACAAACCACCGCCCGCGCTGCTGCAAACCCTGGCCCGCACGTTCGAGCGCACCGATGGCGAAATCGCCGCCGTGCTGGAGGCACTGTTCAGCGCGCCGGAGTTTCGGGCATCGCTGGGCCAGCGCTTTCGCGACCCGGTGCACTATGTGCTGGCCAGCCTGCGCCTGGCCCATGGCGACGCCGTGCTGCCCGGCGCCGAGCCCGCACTGGGCTGGCTGCAGCGCCTGGCCGAGCCCCTGTATGGCCGCGCCACGCCCGACGGCTACCCGCTGGACGCGGCGGCATGGGCAGGCTCAGGGCAGATGTCCACGCGCTTCGAGATCGCCCGCGCCATCGGGGCCGGTGTGGCCACCGCCCCCATGCCCACCCCGCGCGAAAAGGAGATGAGGATGGCCGAACAGTCTGCATCGCAGCGCACGCCCCCACCGCTGGCACAGAGTGCCTATGTGCGCGCCCTGCAGCCCACCTGGTCGGCCGCCACGCGCAATGCGCTGGCGCAGGCAACATCACCGCGTGAGTGGAACCTGTTGTTCCTTGCATCACCGGAATTCATGCACGCCTGAGGAAATCACCATGCGACGCAGACACCTTCTTCAAGCCCTGGGCGCCAGCGCCATCGGCGTGCACAGCGCCAGCGCGATGGCCGCCCCCGGCGCGCAGGACGTGCGTTTTCTGCTTGTGTTTTTGCGCGGTGGTTATGACTGCGCCAGCCTGCTGGTGCCCGCGGCCAGCAGCTACTACTACGAGACGCGCCCGAACATCGCCATCGCCCGACCCGGGCAGGACGGCGGCGCGCTGCCGCTCACGCCCGACTGGGGCCTGCACCCAGCGCTGGCCGAGTCGATGCTGCCGCTGTACCAGCAGCGCCAGCTGGCCTTGGTGCCCTTTGCAGGCACCGACGACCTCTCGCGCAGCCACTTTGACACGCAAGACAGCATGGAGCTGGGCCAGCCCGTGGGCGGGCGGCGCGACTACCGCTCGGGCTTTCTGAACCGACTGGTGGCCGAGCTGAACCCGCGCTCCGGCAACACCCCGGCCCCGGCCACGCTGCAGCCCATGGCCTTCACCAGCACCCTGCCCCTGGTGCTGCGCGGCGCAGTGGATGTGCCCAACACGCTGCTGAGCGCGGCGGCGGGCCGCAGCGGCGTGGACGCGCGGCAGGCGCAGCTTATCGAATCCATGTACCGGGGCACGCCGCTGGCCACACCCGTGGCCGAAGGTTTTGCCACGCGCGAAGAAGTCGCCCGCACCATGCAGGGCGAGATGGAGGCCGCCAGCCGCAACGCGCTGAGCACCAAGGGATTTGAAGGCACGGCGCGGCGCATGGCAAAGCTGATGCAGACGCGCTACCAACTGGGCTTTGTGGACGTAGGCGGCTGGGACACCCATGTGGCACAGGGTGCAGCCACGGGCGCGCTGGCCAACCGTTTTGAAGAGCTGGGCCGGGGCCTGGCGGGTTTTGCCGACGAGATGGGCCCGGCGTGGAAATCCACCGTGGTGGTGGTGGTCAGCGAGTTTGGCCGCACCTTCCGCGAGAACGGCAACCGGGGCACCGACCACGGCCACGGCACCGTGTTCTGGGTGCTGGGCGGTGGTGTGGGCGGCGGGCGCATTGTGGGTGAGCAGCAGGCGCTGACGGCCACCACCTTGTTCCAGAACCGCGACTACCCCGTGCTCAACGACTACCGCGCCGTGCTGGGCGGGTTGTTCGCCCGGTTGTACGGGTTGAACGCGGCCGCCGTGGCGCGGGTGTTTCCAGGGACGAAGGGGGCGGACTTGCGGCTGGTGTAGCTTGCGCAGATTGCTATATATTTAATAGCTATCAGCGCTTATCCATGGCGCGCAAAGGCCGATTTTTATTCAGAACCGGCGCCTGCTTCAGGCATTGAAGGTGCCAGAGAGCAGCTCGGGCAGGCGCTCCACCTTCATCTTGAAACCACAGGCCTGGGCATGCCCGCCGCCGCCCATGCTTTCGGCCAGCGCGATGCAGTCAAAGTTGCGCTGTGCACGCAGCCCCACCTTCACACCTTTTTCGCCCGCGCTCCACATCAGCGCAAAGGTGCCGGTCTTGGCCGAGAGGATGTCGCCCACCAGGCTGTGGAACATGCCGGGCGCATTCACCATCAGCCCGGTGATGCCGTTGAACACCAGCGGCTGCGCGCCTTCGGCAATGTCGGCGCAGAGCTTCTTGTACTTCTCGTCCATGGCCTCGCCGCGCACCATGAACTGTTGGAGCTGCTCGGGCGTGAAGGCCGCGATCTCGCGCCAGCGCGCAAAGCCCTGTTCTTCCATGTCGAGGGCCGACAAGAACGCGGCGCTCTCGGCAAATTCCCACTTCCAGATGTCGCGGTCTTCCACGTACTTGAGCAGCTCAGGGATAGGCTCGTGCGGGTGAAAGAACTCCCACGCCAGGCGCGCGCCCGACTTGCTCATGTCGAAGTGCACCACACCGCAGCGGCAGGCAAAGCCGGTGAGTTTTTCGGCGGCGCTCTTGTGGTGGTCCAGCATCACCAGCTTGGCGGCTCGCTCGTCGATGGCAGCCATCACCTCGGCGGCAAAGGAAAAGTCGAGGATGTAAACCGCACGGCCTTGCAGGGGCGGCAGGTCGTCCGCAGACTTGACATCGCCGTGGTCGAGCCCCACGTATTCAGCACTGTCGCCGTAGTACAGCCATGCGGCCAGCGCCGCGCCAAAACCGTCGGGGCAATTGCGCCCGTGGTACAGGATCAGCGGCTTGGGATCGTTCTTGTCGGGGGCAACCAGCAGTTGCAGGGGGAGTATGGTTTTCTTCGTCATGGCCCCCGATTGTCGCCGGGGCGGTGCACCACGCGAGCGCAAAGTGCGCAGCCCGCCCGCGCGCGCTGCGGGAACCAACCCATCCACCGCGCCTCCACCCCATTTGCCCCGCATACCGAAAAGCACCCGATGTTCCGAACCCTCAAAGACCTGTTTGATAGCTTCACGCAGCCCTCCACCACCCAGTCGCCCGCCGCGCGAGCCCACGCCGTGCAACTGGCAGCCGCCGTGCTGCTGGTGGAGGTGGTGCGGTTTGATGCCGCCATGGACGACGCCGAGCGCTCCACCATGGTGACCGCCCTGCGCAGCAAATTTGCGCTGAGCGATGATGAGCTGGAGCGCCTGCTGGAGCTGGCCGTAACCACATCGAAGACCGCCTACGACTACCAGCGATTTACCAGCAGCCTCAACGATCACTTCACGCAGGACCAGAAGATCCAGCTCGTGGAGGCCATGTGGCAGGTGGCGTATGCCGATGCGCGCCTGGACGAGAACGAGATGCACACCATCAGCAAGGTGGCAGGGCTGCTGCATGTGACGCATGGGGAGTACATAGCTGCCAAGATGCGGGCGAAGGAAGCCGCGCCGCTGTGACCCTGTGCAGCAAGCCGCTTGACACTTCGCCTTGACACCCCGAGTCGGCGGTCGGTATCTTCCCCCGCATGACAACAAGGAAAACGATGCAGGTGCAAGTCAGCGGTGCGTTGCTGGCTGCGGAGCAGGAGGCTCACCCCTGTGCTGCGGGTGTGCCGGTCCTTTTCCTGCACGCCAACGTCGCAGACCGACGCATGTGGCGGGCCTCCTGCAGCTGGCTGGCCTCGTTCCGCCCTGCCATCAGCTATGACCGCCGAGGGTTTGGCGAATCGCGCACTCTCGCACCCACGCCGCATTCTCACGTGGCCGACCTGTGGTCGGTAATGGATGCTCTTGGATATGAGCAGGCAGTTCTCGTCGGCTGCTCCATGGGCGGTCGTATTGCCATCGATGCAGCCATGGCTCAGCCTGCGCGCGTGGGTGGCTTGGTGCTGGTGTCGCCCGGTGCCGGCGGCGCGCCGGTGCCAGAGCCCGTCGCCACGGTGAAAGCGCTCATGGACGCCATCCATGCAACCGCAGCGCGTGACGACCTGGATGCCAAAAACGAACTGCAGGCCCAGCTGTGGTTGGACGGTCCCCTGAGCCCGCCGGGCCGGGTCGGAGGCGAGGCACGCTCCCTTTTTCTGTCGATGAACGGGACCGCACTGCGAGCACCTCACCCGGGCGTGGCCGTCGAAGAGCCGTCGGCATGGGGGCGGCTGGAGTCCATCCAAACCCCCACGGCCGTGCTGTGGGGAGATCTCGACCTGCCGCATTTGCAAGACCGATGCAGGCTGCTCGCGCAGCGCATCCCTGCCGCGCAAGGCACCGTGCTACCGGGCGTGGCGCATTTGCCTTCACTGGAAGCCCCGCAGCAGTTCAATGCGGCCCTCGCGCGCTGCCTGGCCGGCCTCTGAGAACCTGTGGGCAACAGGGTGATCCATCACCCCGCCACATCGCCTACACCGGCAACCAGCGCCACCAGAACGGCTTGCGCTCTTCCTTGGCCCCCTGCGCCTGCAGCAACGTGATGAACTCGGTGCGCCGGTAGCGGCGCGCGGCCTCCAGCGGTGTCATGTCGTCAAAGTCAGACTTGAGCTGCGGATCAGCACCGTGGGCCAGCAGGTAGTGCGCGATCTCGCTGTGGCCATGGATCAGGCTGGCCACCAGCGGTGTGCACAAAATTTCGGGGTGCTGGTAGTTGGGGTTGACGCCCGCGCTGATGTGGTGGCGCACCAGTGCCAGGTCGCCCGCCACTGCGGCGGCGTACATGTCTTTCCAGTCTCCAGCGGACATGGGGTCTCCTTGTATTGTTTTTCGGTTTTGCGAGGAGCGCAGCGCGGGCCGATGCACATGCCTCCAGACCAGGGGCTCCATGGCAAACCGTCGGCATTCTGGCACGCCCTGGCGCGTGGGTGGTAGCGCAAAGAACTCCGGCACCCGGCCCAGCTGCTACACCGCTGCCACGGCCTTTTCGCGTTCGGCGGCGGACAGCACACGCACCGCCACCACAGGCGCGCCAGTGGCCGTGAAGAATGGTGTGCGGCGGTAGCTACCGGTGAATCGCGCCGCCGCAATGCGGGGCATGAAGCCCAGCAGCGCCTTCAGTTGGCTCCAGCGCATGCGGGGCGGCGTGCCCTTGGCGCTGGAGGTTTCCAGGTGCATCTGCACCGGCCCAAACGCGGGCGCAAGCGGCTCGCCGCCCGCGCGCAGGCACAGGTGGACCAGCCCCACATAGGGCATGCGCCAGTCGCGCCCCGTATTGGCCAAGGGGGTATTGCAGCAGCGCGCATACCAGCGCAGCAATCCCGCCTCGGACAGCGACAGGCAGGCCAGCTGGTCGGTGCCACTGGTGAAAGACACGTTGCGGGCATGCGTGCCCACCACCTCGGTGCCGGCCAGAGGGTTCAGCACCGCGTCGGGCTGCCCCAGATGGTGGGCATAGGCCTGGCAGTCCCGGCAATAACAGATGGCGTGGATGGCGGAGCGCGTGTCGGCCACTTCACCGACGACCTTGGCACACTGGCATTGAAAGCGGTGGTTCATGGAGCCCTCTCTCTGGTGTATGGAAAGCTTACCGCCCCAGCTGCCAGAATTTGTCAGCAGTGTGCAGGCCAGGCCACCCGGGCGCCCTACCCACCGCCGTATAGTAGAAACGATGCCACCGCATAAGCCCCTGCGCCAGCCCCGGCATCAGCCGTGCTGTCGTGCGGTTGGACTCCTGTCTACGGCCTCCCGCCCCTTTTTTCTCTACCTTCTTCCATGCCCCCTCTGCACATCCTTTGGCGCGACGAGCACCTGGTGGCCGTCTACAAGCCTGCGGGCTGGCTGGTGCACCGCACGGGGCTGGACGCGGGCGAGACGCGGTTTGTGATGCAGACCCTGCGCGACCAGCTGGGCCAGCATGTGTTCCCCGTTCACCGGCTCGACAAGGGCACCTGCGGCGTGCTGGTGATGGCGCTGCACAGCGATGCGGCGCGGGCACTGTCACAGGCCTTCGAGCACGGCGCCACGCACAAGCGCTACCTGGCCATGGTGCGCGGCTGGGCGCCCGAGGACATCGAGGTGGACCACGCCTTGAAGCCCGACGATGCCCCGGCCGATGCGGCCGTACAGGACGCCCACACCCGCTTTCGGCGCGTGGCGCAGCTCACGCTGCCCGAGGCCAGTGATGCGCGTTTTGCCACCACCCGCGCCTCGCTGGTCGAGGCCATCCCCACCACCGGGCGGCGCCACCAGATACGCCGCCACCTCAAGCACCTGGCGCACCCCATCCTTGGCGACGCTACACACGGCAAAGGCCCCCTCAACCGCTGGTGGGCCGAGCGGCTGGGGCAGCAAAGGCTGTGGCTGCATGCGTGGCAGCTGGCGGTGCCACACCCCGTATCGGGCGCTGTGATGACGTTTGACAGCGGGCTGCCATGGCCGGGGCCTGCGGGCTGGGGCTCTGGGCAGGACACGGCGGAGATCGCCAACGCCAGCCCCGTCTCCGATTGGCAGCGGCTGTTTGCACGCTTGCCGTGGGAAGAGACGCAAGGCACGCCCGCTGCACCGTAACCCGGGCGACACGACGACAGCGCACCCGTCGAAATAATGGGCACTCCAAAAATCAGGAGACTCCGCCCATGACCGCACCCGCCACCAACCGCGTCCTCGCCCACACGGGCGCGCGCTACCCCATCATCCAGGCGCCCATGGGCTGGATCGCGCGCACGCAGCTGGCATCGGCAGTGTCCCGCGCGGGCGGGCTGGGCATCATCGAGACATCGTCGGGCGAGACGGCCAACTGCCAGGCCGAGATCACCAAGATGAGCGCACTGGGCCTGCCGTTTGGCGTGAACCTGCCCATCCGTTTTCTGAAGGACGACGCCATGCTGCGCTTTGTGTGCGCGTCGGGCGTGAAGTTTGTGACCACCTCGGCGGGCAGCCCGGCCAAGTTCATTGCGCCGCTCAAGGACGCGGGCATCACCGTGTACCACGCGGTGCCCACGGTGGACGCGGCGCTCAAATGCGTGGACGCAGGCATCGACGGCCTGGTGGTCGAAGGTGGTGAAGGCGGTGGCTTCAAGAACCCCGAAGAAGTCTCCACCCTGGTGCTGCTGCAAGCCATCCGCGCGCGGGTGGATGTGCCGCTGGTGGCCGCCGGGGGCATCTGCGACGGGCGCGGCATGGCGGCGGCCTTTGCACTGGGGGCCGAGGCGGTGCAGATGGGCACACGGTTTGTGAGCTGCGCCGAAAGCCCCGTGCACGCCAACTACAAGAACGCCATCATCGATGCGGGCGTGACCGGCACCTGGATGCTCAACACCAAGGCCAGCCCTTGCATCCGCGCGCTCAAGTCGCAGCGCACCCAGGCCATCCATGAGGCAGGCCTCATGCCCGCCGACAGCTTTGCGGGCATCCAGCGCGTGTACTTTGACGGCGACATGGAGGCCGCACCGGCCCTCGCGGGCCAGACCGCCGGGCTCATCGATTCCGTCAAGACCGCGCAGCAGATCATTGACGACACAGTGCAGGAGTTCTTTGCGATCAGCCAACGCATGGGCGCCTTGGCTGCAGCGCGGTCATTTGGCTGATCGCCATCGCAGCGCAGGGCTAGGGCCAGGGCTCTACGCCGCCTTCGCGCCCAGCGCACGCATGCGCGCCTTCCACTTGGCAATCCCATCGTCGCCCAGTTGCTCCACGCTGCCCACCAGCGTCTCATGCACCGGCGCAATGCCCACAAAGCCCAGGATATTGCGCTCCAGCGACTTCACGCTGTGCGCGCGGAAGTACCAGCGGTAGACCAGCGCAGGCATGCCCATGGTGACTACCACCCGCGCACTGCGCCCTGTGAGCCCCTTGCGGCCAAAGGGGTTGCTGCCTTCGGTATTGAAGGCAAACCCGGGTCGCGCCACCTGCTCCAGAAAACCCTTGAGCAGGGCTGGCATGTCGCCCAGCCACAGCGGAAAAAACAGCACGATGTGCTGCGCCCAGCCGATGTCCGCCTGAGCAGGCTTGAGCGATGCGGGCAGCAGGCCCAGCTCCCACTCGTGCTGGCTGCGCAGCAGCGCAAAGTCGATGGCAGCCACCTCGATCTCGCGCACCTCGTGGCCGGCCGCGATGGCCCCTTGCGCATAGGCCTGCGCCAGCGCGTGGCACAGGTGGGGCGCACTCGCGTCCGGGTGGCCCTGTATCAGAAGAATGCGTTGGGGCGTCATGGCAAAAACTCCTCGCGGCGCCAGGCCCGCCGGTGATGGCGGCCGCTGCAGGCACCAAGGCAAATCGTGACACGCGCAACCCCGGGGTGCAAGCGCCGAGCAGATGGCGCCACCCGCAGGGACGGGCTGGGGAGGCACGGGAGGAACGTGGCCATGGGCGGCCATCGCCAGACGCTTCACTTTTGATAGCTACCAGCACTTTACCATCAAGCGCCAGGTGCCAATTTCTATCAAAACCTGGCGCCCACACCCCGCCAAGCGATCGTTGGCGTGCGTCGGCAGTGTCCTACCCCCGCGCTCGCCCGCCACCGGTAGACGCTGCCGCGCAGGAGCAGCACAGTCGCAGGGCAGCACTGTTGCTGCGCCCCCTCCTCCGCTGGACTCCCCGCCATGCCACCACACGCGCACCGCTCTCTGAGCACACCGCCCTCCCTCGCCACAACGCCGGTCACCGGGTGCAAGGACCATGGCCATGGCTGACCTCTGGCAGGAGATCGCCAGCACGGTGGCCTCGGAATTCTCGGACGTGCCCGATGCGGCACAGGCCACGCGCATCGTGGTGCGCCTGGCCATGGCAGCGCTGCTGGGCGGGCTGCTGGGTTGGGAACGCGAACACGCGGGCAAGGCCGCCGGCGTGCGCACGCACATGCTGGTGGCCATGGGCGCGGCCCTGTTCGTGCTGGTGGCGCAGCAGACTGGCATTGAAGCGGCAGACAACAGCCGCGTGCTGCAGGGCATCATCGCGGGCGTGGGGTTCCTGGGCGCGGGCACCATCCTCAAGGGCGATGCCGAAAGCCAGGTCAAGGGCCTGACCACAGCCGCTGGCATCTGGCTCACGGCCGCCATCGGCGTGGCCGCCGGGCTGGGCCGCGAAGCCACGGCGGTGCTGAGCACGGTGCTCGCGCTGGTGGTGCTGTGGGCCATTCCGATGCTGCACGACAAGGTGAGCCGCAACGCAGCCAACCACAAGTCGGACTGAGCCGAGCCGAGGCAGCCCGCTGGCGCGGGCTGCGCTACACTTTTTGGCCCACCGACCCCCTGGCTGCGGCGCAGGCCCACGCGCCGCAGCCAGCCACCTCTGGTTACCCCATGCACAGTCTTCCAGCGCAGCACCGCTGCCTTGGCGGCACAGCTCCTGCGCCATTTGCCACCCTGCCACCCACCACAGCCTGCAGCCTTCCTGCGGCGGTACAACCATGACGCGGACGAGCGACACCGAGGCTCAGCCTGCGGCATCTGCAGCCGCGAACACAACTGCGACTGCGACGACCACCACAGCGCAGGCGGCAGCCTCGGGCAGCCTGCGCGGCATCGTCGCCATGGTCGCGGCGGTGGGGTGTTTTTCGCTGATGGACGCCCTGCTCAAGACCCTGTCGGCCAGCTACCCCGCCATGCAGGTGGCGGCGCTGCGCGGCTGGGCTGCGTTGCCGCTGGTGGCGCTGTATGTGCTGTGGCGCGGCGAGGTGCGGGGCTTGCTCAAAGTGCGCTGGCCGCTGCACCTGCTGCGTGGCGTGCTCAACGTGACCATGCTGGGCCTGTTCACCTACGCACTCAAGGAACTGGGCCTGGCCGAGGCCTACACGCTGTTTTTCATCGCCCCGTTGCTGATCACGGCGCTGTCCACCGTGGTGCTGGGCGAGAAGGTGCGCGCCGCCCACTGGGTGGCGATCGTGCTGGGCATGGTGGGCGTGGTGGTGGCCCTGCGGCCCAGCCAGGACGCCTTTTTCACGCTGGGCGCGCTGGCGGTGCTGGGCGCAGCGTGTGGATACGCCGTTTCGGCCATCACGGGGCGCGTGCTCAGCCGCACGGACTCCAGCGCCAGTCTGGTCTTCTGGACCACCGCCTTGCTGGCGCTGGGCGCGGGCACGCTGGCCTGGCCCAACTGGGTGGGTGTGGCGCAGGCGCACTGGCCCCTGGTGGCGGGCCTGGCGGTCACGGGGTTTCTGGGGCAGCTGGCGATCACCGAGGCGTTCCGGCACGGGCAGGCGTCGGTGGTGGCGCCGTTTGAATACACGGCCCTGGCCTGGGGTATGGGGCTCGACTGGGTGCTGTGGCAGGCCGTGCCGGGGGTTTCCACATTGCTGGGCGGCGCGATCATCATCGGCAGCGGGTTGTATCTGGTGCGGCAGGAGCGGACGCAGGCGGTGGTGCCTCCGTGAGCAGGAGTCCCCCCTGAGTCGCTACGCGCCTTCCCCCCAGGGGGACGACGCCCTCGCTGCGGGGCGGCCCTTGCTTGGCGTCCCCCGCCTGGGCCGCGCCAGTTTCAAGGGCTACGGGTGGCGGCCACGGCCCGCGCGGTGGCACGGCATGGTCTTACACCCCGGTACGCGTGCGCGCAGTGCAATGGAAGCTCCATCACATCGGCACCACCAAAAAGGAATTCACCATGACTCAGCACGCGACCATTGCAGGCCACGTTACCTACACCCCGGGTGACGGAGCCCCCTTGACCATTCCGAAAGGCCCCGTGGAGCTGGAGCCTTCCAAAGACAGCACCACCTTGAGCTGGACCGCAGACAACGATGCCGTGGGCTCCGCCGCGATCCCGAAGGACCAGTTCAACCAATACGTGCGCGAGGGAAAAATCCGCATCCAGAACTGAGTGGTTCGCATCGAATACTATGAAATTGATAGCATCCAGCGCTTTATGATCAAGCGCCAGAGCCTTATTTCATGCGATATTCACGATGCAAGCCGAAGACATCCTTCATTTCTGGTTCGAAGAACTCACCCCCGCCCAGCACTTCGCACAAGAGGACGCCATCGACGCGATGATCCGTGTCCGCTTCGGTGCCACCTGGCAGGCAGCGCGGCAGTGCGAGTTGTGGAACTGGCGCGGCACGCCCCAAGGCCGCCTGGCAGAGATCCTGGTGCTGGACCAGTTCTCGCGCAACATCCACCGCGGCTCGCCACTTGCGTTTGCGCAAGACGCCCAGGCGCTGGTCCTGGCGCAGGAGCTGGTGGCCGGGCAGCACGACAAGGCACTGGCCCCCACCGAACGCGCCTTTGCCTACATGCCCTACATGCACAGCGAATCCGCCGCCATCCACGCCCAGGCGATGGTGCTCTTTGACCAGCCGGGGCTGGAAAACAACCTGAAGTTCGAGGTGGCGCACCGCGACATCATTGCGCGCTTCGGGCGCTACCCGCACCGTAACGCCGTGCTGGGGCGCTCGTCCACGGCGCAGGAGCTGGCCTTCCTCGCGCAGCCCGGCTCGTCCTTCTGAGCCTGCCGGTCCTTGCCGGTCAGATCGGCCGGGTCAGGTACACCGCCTCGCGGCCCACGATGGGCTCGCGCGTGGGCATCATCACCGTGCAGTCGTCGCACAGCGCGCGGATCTCGTGCGGGCCATCGGTGGCGATGAGTTCGCCCTGGGCAAACACCTCAAAGCCCTGCACAGGCCGTGTGAAGCGGAAGTCCGGCGTGCGCACCATGCAGGTCTCCAGCAGTTCATAGCGGCGCTGCGGGCCTGGCGCTGGGCGGTTGGCAGCAGCTTCGACCAGCCCGAAATGCGCCAGAAAATCCAGCGCCACGGCCGTGGCCACGTCAGCCGCCGACTGGCGGAAATGCTGGCCACACTCCACCACCAAAGCCACCCCATCGCTCTCAGCCAGCCCATGGCGGCCGTGCTGGATGAGCGGCGTGCCCGAGCCCAGCCCGCTGGGCATCACCAGGTGCACCGGCGGACTGCCAATGGCCAGCGCCACCTGCGCATTGCGCGGATAGGCGGGGTACACCCAGAAAGGCTGTACGTCCTGGCTGGTGGAGTGGATGTCCAGGATGTGATCGGCCGCAGCCACCACCGGGCGCAACGCACGGGCGCGGTCCAGCTCGGGGCTTGCGGCCGTGCCGTCCAGTTCACCGGCGGACCAGATGCGGTTGAGGTTGTGCACCAGCTGGCGGCTTTCAAACGGACGGGTCGGGTCAAACGATGCATACGCCGCCACGTTGGCAAAGCTGATGGTCAGCGTGCCAATCCGCGGGCGCACGCCCGTGTCCAGCAGGTGCGTGGCCGCCACCATGCCGCAGATCTCGTTGCCATGCGTGAGCGCATTGATGAGCACGTGGGGGCCTGGCTGGCCCGATTCAAAACGGTGCACGTAGTCGATGCCCACATTGCCCTGGCGGTAGGCAGACAGGTCGCGGGGGAGGACTTCGAAAACGGGAGAGTTTTGTGTCATGGCGGGCAATTAATAAGACAACACATCATTCTCTGCGCAAAACAGAAACCACACTGCACGCGGTGTACGATGCCCCGCCCGTTGTTCCACCGCTTTCCCGCACCATGCCCACTGCCCGACTTTGCCCGCTGGCCGATGTGGCCGCCCGACTGCCCGCCGACAGCTGGATCGCCCAGCGCCTTGCAGAGGACCCGGATGCGCTGGCCACCGAAACCGTGCTCTGCATCACCGGCGATGTGCAGGTGCCCGAGCTGCACCTGGATGCGCCTCTGGCCAGCGGCAGCCCGCTGCGGGCGCTGCTGCAGAACGGCAGCGCAAACACAGCCCCCACGGGCCAGCCCTTTCTGATCCTGATCGAAGGGCATCTGCAGATCGACGGCGCACTCACCTGCGACGACACCGACGGCGCCACGCACCTGATCGTGCTGGGCGACGCGCGCATGCACAACGCCGTGGTGGGCGGCCAGCTGCTTTATGTGCAGGGCGCGCTGCAAGTGGCCGACCTGCTGTGGGGCGACTACAACCACGGCGGGCTCATTGTGCGTGGCGGGCTCACGGCGCGGGTGGCACTGTTCACGGATGAATACCCCGTAGACATCACCGGGCCCGAACAGGTGGAGTTCCTCATGGACGAGGTGCGCGGCGTGCCGCACCTGGCGGAGTTCTCCAGCGAAATCGTAGGCATCGTGTTCCTGCCTGAGTTCCATGACGGCATCGACGATGGCGAAAGCGGCGTCAGCTACGTGCTGGACCGCGCCCGCGTGGTGGCCGCCGTGCGCGCGGGCGAGAACGCCACGCGCACCAGCGCCGAGATCCACGCGCTGATGCCCCTGGAGGCCGACCTGTTCGCCGATGAGGCCATCAGCGTGCGCAACATCCTGGCCACCGTGCACACGCCCGTGATCGGCCCCAAGGAGCACACGGCCACCGGGTGGTTTCAGCAGACTGATTTTTCGCTGTGCCAGCGGCATGTGGACGCCGATGGCGACCAGCGCGACGACAACGTGTTCATCACCGTCTGGAAGACCTGGGACTTCTACCTCTCGGTGGCGCAGGTGCCCGAACGCCAGGGGCTGCTGGCGCGCCTGGCCGCCGCCGTGCGGGGCCGCAAGGTGCCCACCACCGCGCAGCTCACGCTGGTGTACCGCGGCTATAGCGACGGCGAGCCCGGCGAATGGCTGCCCCTGGCACCCGACACCGCCCCCGAAGCCTGGCAGGCCTGCACGCTGGCCTGGCGCGGCGTGTTGGACTACCTGCGCAAGGCCGTGGGCCAGCACCGCGCCCGCTACCCGCTGTACCAGCGCCTGGTGACCGAGCTGACCGCAGAGCGCATCGAAGAATTTACCTCCCTGCCTGTGTTCACCGAGCGCTTCAACGACTGGTGGGACAGCGACAAGAACGGCTGGTGGGAAGGCGACGTGTGGGTGGGTGCACGCCAGCCCTGCATGCACGAAGGCGAGCCTTGGGGCCGCGCCCTCAAGCTCAGCTGGGAAAACGGCGACGAAGCCCCCGGCGACGAAGACGACAACGCCCACAGCGCCTACCAGATCAACGTGGAAGCCGCGCTGGACGGGCCAGCCGTGGTGGAGTTCACCTATGCGCAGCGCCAGAGCGATGCCCGCGCCACCCTGCCCCGCAGCGCCGCCGACCACATAACGCGGCTGCTGCGTTTTTACGGCGCGGTCCAATTGCGCGTACGCGATCAGCACGAACAGGAGCAGGCCCGTCAGGCCGAGGCGCGGCGCATCGAAGCCGCCGTGCACCTGCTGGCCACGCCCCCGCTGGCGCCCGACCTGCCCGATGCAGCGGTCTTCCCTGTCGAGCTGATGACGCTGTCCGACCAATGGCAGGCCGATGGGCAAAGCTATGTGGCCGCCATCCGCGCGCACCAGCTCGCACTGGATTCGGCCGAAGTGCAGGAAGGCAACGGCGATACCGAAGAAGAACAAGAAGAAAACGAAGACAGCGACCTGCCCTCCGACCCGCGCAAGGCGGCCGCAGCCACCGTGCTGCAGCTGGCCCGCGTGGTCAACACCCACGCCGACGAAGACCTGGCCGACCGCTTTCGCCAGCGCTTTGCATTTGCCCCCGACGCCTTCGTGCGGCACGCCGCCGATGCGGGCCGCTTCATCGGCCCGGTGTTCGCGCTGGACGACGGCCGCGTGCTGGCGCGCATCGGCGCCCCATACGACAACATGGCGCACTGGGTGGCCCTGCAGGTCCTGCAGCACATCCCCTTGCCCGCACTGCGCGGCCTCGGCCGCTCGCCCAACCGGCGCTGCTTTGCGCAAAGCGACGGCGAGCATGTCACCACGCACGATGGTTTTGACGGCCCCGTCATCGCCCGCTTTGCCCTGCCCCAGGGCAACGAAGCACTGCCAGCTCAGGTGGTGGTATCGCCCGGCCCCCTGGGCCAGCGCTGCGACGAGCTGATCCCCTTCAACGACGGCCAGCGTGTGCTGCTGCGCAACCCCACGGGCGTCTATCTGTTGCACGCCGAGGGTGCCGCGGGAGCCAGCAGCCCCGTGCAGCGCATCCACCCGCAAACCTTTGACGAAGACGGCCCCTACACCTGGCCCAAGAACCAGCAGGACGAATCGGTGAACGGCGCCGAGGTCACGATGCTGGCGCTCGACATGCTGCACATGGCCCTGTCACCGGACGAGCGCTACATCGCTGTGGGCGACCAGGACAGCGTGCACATCCTGCTGAACGCCCGAGGCCAGGTGGTGCGCCGCTACGAGCCCCTGTCGTCCTACCCGCACCACACCACCTTTTCACACGACGGCACGCAGCTGCTTGCCAACTCCTGCCACTTCTACGGGGGCTGCACGCTGGCCGCGCCAGTGAGTGCAGCGTTGCCAGACCTCGCGGCAGACAGTGGAGAAGAAGAAACGCACGAAGCCCCGGCCATCAACACCCAGTGGCGCGTGTATGCATCTGCCACCCTGCCGGGCATGGTGGTGCTGGGCGATGCCAATGGCTACCTGCACGCCATCAGCGACGACGGGCGCCCGCTGTGGCGCCACCACATCGGCAGCACCATCAGTGCCATGGACATGTCGCCCGACGGCAGCACCCTGTGGGCCGCCAGCTACGGCGGCTACCTGGTGCACCTGGAGCGCGTGGAGACGGGGATGGCCCCGTATTCCATCGGCACATCGCCGTATGCGGAGGTGCGGCGGTGGATCTTCTGGAGCGATGAAACCGGGCCGTTGCGGTGGTAGGCGATGTGACCGTACTCGTCGGAAGTTAACGCTGCTTTGGGCGTGGCCATTGAACGTGGACTAGGTCGGAGATGCACCGGACTCCCACCCTCCCCCCAGTGCTTTGAAGATGGCCACTGCCGCGCGGGCAGATTCCGTCTGCGCCTGTACACGCGCATCGGCAGCCCGGAGCAAGGTCTCATCGGCGTGCAAGACTTCGATCAAGCTGACAAGGCCTTTTTGGTAGGCCGAGAACGACGCTGCGCGAGCGCGACCCAGCGAATCGACACCGGCCTTCAACACCAAAACCTGCTCCTGGCGCCTGGAAAACGCGGAGAGCGAGTTTTCCACATCTTCCGTGGCCCGCAGCGCCGCCAATCGGTAGGCGGCCAGCATCTCTGCCTCGTGGCCCTTGGCCTGCTCTATCTGCGCATTGATGCGCGCGAAGTCGAAAAGACGCCAGCGCAGCCCGAGCACGCCTGTGGCCTGGCTGGCGCCGCCCGAGAACAGACTGCCGCTGGACACAGACGTTGCACTCCCCACCAGGCCGCTGAGAGAGAGTTTGGGGTAGTACTCGGAGATGGCGGCGCCAATGCGCGCATTGGATGCAGCCAAGCGGCGCTCCGCAGCGATGAGGTCCGGCCTGCGCCTGAGCAGCTCGCTGGGCGAGCCCGTCGCAATTCCTTGGGGAGTTGCCGGAATGCCGCCCGGCGCGATCAGTTCTGCGCGGTGGGTGCCCGGGGGAGTTCCCAGGATGACATCCATGGCGTTCATTACCGTGTCCAAGGAAGCGTCCAGCACCGGGATCGCTGCTTGCGCCTGCGAGAGCGCCCCCTCCGCCTGGCTCACCTGGAGCTCTGCCGCAAGACCCTTACTGTGCAGCAGCCTGACGTTGGACAGCAGGTCGTGTTGCGTCTGCACCTGCTGGCGGGCCACGTCTCGGCGGGCCTGCAGGCCGCGAATCGTGATGTAGATATCTGCGGTCTGTGCCGCCACGGCCAATCGGGTGGCAACAGCACCAGCCTCCGAAGACTGGTATTCGGCGGTGGCCGCCTCCCGCCCCCGGCGCAGGCCGCCAAACACATCCAGCTCCCAGCTTGCGCCCAGGTTTGCCTCGTAAGCGCTGCCATACCGGTCAAAACCCGGCGTCGAACTCAAGACCTGTCCCAAGGGTGTTTGCGTGGACTGATAGGCCCGCGCAGCCTGGCCCGACACGGCTGCGGACGGCAACAGTGCGGCGTCGGCCGCGCCCAGCCCCGCACGCGCCTGGGCGACCCGTGCAGCGGCTTGCGCCAGATCGAGGTTTTGCGCCAGCGCGAGCGACACGAATCGCGTGAGTTGAGGATCGCCAAACGCAGACCACCAGGAGGCCAGTTCGGCGGCGGCCTTCTCTGGCTGTTGATTGCTGCCGTGCTGATCCTGGTAGTGCCCAGGCAGGGAAATCTCGGGCCGGACATAGTCCGGCCCCACGGCGCAGCCAGCGGAGAGGCTGGCCACAAGAAGGGCGGCGAGTGTGCGTTTGGGCAGCATGGTTTTTTCGGTCATGGTTCAATTGAATTGTGACCATAATACCAAATGGTCACTCGTTGTCTAGTCACCAGGACTGGCGTAAGCTTTGCCCATGACCAAAACAAGCCATCCCACCGCCGCAGGCCGGGGCCCTGCGGACCACGAGGTGCGAAACCAGATCGTGACCGCCGCCACCGAGCACTTCAGCCGCTACGGCTACGAAAAAACCACCGTGTCCGACCTGGCCAAGGAGATCGGTTTTTCCAAAGCCTATATCTACAAGTTCTTCGAATCCAAGCAGGCCATCGGCGAGATGATTTGCGCCAACTGCCTGAGCGATATCGAGAGCGAGGTCCGAGCGGCGGTGGCCCAGGCCGATCGGCCACCCGAGAAGCTGCGGCGCATGTTCAAAGCCATTGTGGAGTCGAGCCTGCGTCTCTTTTTCCAGGACAGAAAGCTCTACGAGATCGCCACCTCTGCGGCAACCGAACGCTGGCAGTCCACCATCGTGTACGAGGAGCGCCTGCAGGCGCTGTTGCGGGATGTTTTGCAGGAAGGCCGGCAGACCGGCGACTTCGAGCGCAAGACGCCGCTGGATGAAACCACTGCAGCCATCCACCTGGTGATGCGCCCCTACCTCAATCCGCTGATCCTGCAGCACAGCCTGGACTACGCCAACGAGGCGCCCACCCAGTTGTCCAGCCTGGTCCTGCGCAGCCTGTCCCCATGAGCGAAAGTTTATTTGTGACTATTGACTAATTTGGTCACAAGAATAACAATGAAAGTCCCGATCCATCTGCACAAGGGACTTTCATGCTTCGGCCTCGCCTCGCCACTCTGTTTCTCATTTCTACCTTGCCGTTGGCGCTGGTCGCCTGCGGCGAAAAGGCTTCTTCCGATCCACGCACCGAAGCGCCGCTGGTGCGCGCAGCCATTGTTCAAGAGGCCGCAGCTGCCTCCAGGGCGTTCACGGGTACCGTAGCGGCCCGGGTGCAGAGCGACCTGGGCTTTCGCGTCTCGGGCAAGGTGCTGGAACGGCTGGTGGATGCGGGGCAGACCGTCAAACGCGGGCAGCTGCTCATGCGCATCGATGCGGTCGATCTGAAACTTGCCGCCCATGCGCAGCAAGAGGCTGTGGCCGCTGCGCGTGCCCGTGCTCGCCAGACGGCGGACGATGAAGCACGGTACCGCGACCTGCGCGGCACAGGCGCTATCTCCGCTGCGGCCTATGACCAGGTGAAGGCGGCTGCAGACGCAGCCCAGGCGCAGCTCAGTGCGGCCGAAGCCCAGGCGGATGTATCCCGCAATGCAAGCCGTTATGCCGAACTGGTGGCAGACGGCGACGGCGTCGTCGTGGAAACGCTGGCCGAACCCGGACAGGTGGTGAGCGCCGGGCAACCGGTAGTCCGCCTGGCCCATGCAGGCCGCCGCGAAGCGCTCGTGCAGCTGCCGGAGACTTTGCGCCCCGCCATAGGGTCGCAGGCACAAGCCACCTTGTTTGGCAAGGAGGAGGCCGCCGTCTCGGCAAAGCTGCGACAGCTTTCCAGCTCGGCAGACCGGGTGACGCGCACCTTCGAGGCCCGCTATGTGCTCGAAGGGGATTTGGCCAACGCGCCCCTGGGCACCACGGTGGTGGTTCGCATTCCGGACGAAAAGTCCTCTGCGGCGGCGGGCCTGCAAGTGCCCATCGGCGCCTTGTTCGATGCGGGCAAGGGCCCAGGAGTTTGGGTGCTTCGCGGGGAACCGGCCAAGGTTGCCTGGCAGCCGGTGGCCGTCCAGCGCCTGGACGATGCAGGCGCCTACGTGACGGGCCACATCAAGCCCGGGGAGCGAATCGTCGCACTGGGTGCGCACCTGTTGCGCGAAGGCGAGCAGGTCCGGCTGGCAGATCTTGCGGCAGCTGCTCCGAAGGAAGGAGCACGTCCGTGAGCGAAGGCCGTTTGAACCTGTCGGCGCTCGCAGTGCGCGAGCGCGCCATCACCCTGTTCCTGATCTTCCTGATCTCTGCAGCAGGCATTCTCGCGTTTGCCAAACTCGGGCGCGCTGAAGACCCGCCTTTCACCATCAAGCAGATGACGATCGTTACGGCGTGGCCTGGCGCCACGGCCCAGGAGATGCAGGATCAGGTTGCAGAACCCCTGGAAAAGCGCATGCAGGAATTGCGCTGGTACGACCGCACAGAAACCTTCACCCGCCCCGGCCTGGCTTTCACCATGGTGTCGCTGCTGGACAGCGCACCGCCGTCGCAAGTGCAGGAGGAGTTCTACCAGGCACGCAAGAAGATCAGCGACGAGGCGAGGAAACTGCCTGCTGGCGTCATCGGCCCTATGGTCAACGACGAATATGCAGATGTGACCTTTGCGCTCTTCGCCCTCAAGGCCAAGGGTGAACCCCAAAGACAGTTGGTCCGCGACGCGGAAGTGTTGCGCCAGCAACTGCTGCATGTGGCGGGAGTCAAGAAAGTCAACATCATTGGGGAACAACCCGAGCGGATCTACGTCTCGTTCTCCCATGATCGCCTGGCCACGCTGGGCGTGGCGCCGCAGGACATTTTTGCCGCGCTCAACAGCCAGAACGTGCTGACGCCCGCAGGCTCCATCGAAACCAAGGGACCACAGGTTTTCCTGCGTGTGGATGGCGCGTTCGACACGCTGGAGAAGATCCGGCAGACCCCGATCATCGCGCAGGGGCGGACGCTGAAGCTGTCGGATGTGGCGACTATCGAGCGCGGCTATGAAGACCCCGCAACCTTCCTGGTGCGCAACGGCGGCGAGCCAGCCCTGTTGCTGGGCGTCGTGATGCGCGACGACTGGAACGGGCTCGATCTGGGCAAAGCGCTGGAGGCCGAGGTCACCAAGATCAATGCAGAACTCCCCATGGGCATGACGCTGACCAAGGTGACCGACCAGGCCGTCAACATCAGCTCGGCAGTGGACGAGTTCATGGTCAAGTTTTTTGTCGCCCTGCTCGTCGTAATGGTGGTCTGCTTTGTCAGCATGGGCTGGCGTGTGGGCATCGTCGTGGCAGCCGCCGTGCCGTTGACGCTGGCGGCGGTGTTCGTGATCATGGCCGCCTCTGGCAAGAACTTTGACCGGATCACGCTGGGCTCACTCATCCTGGCCCTGGGCCTGCTGGTGGACGACGCCATCATTGCCATTGAAATGATGGTGGTGAAGATGGAAGAAGGCTACAGCCGTGTGGCGGCCTCGGCCTACGCCTGGAGCCATACGGCAGCCCCCATGCTTTCGGGCACCCTGGTCACAGCCATTGGCTTCATGCCGAATGGTTTCGCACGCTCCACGGCGGGTGAATACACCAGCAACATGTTCTGGATCGTAGGCATTGCATTGATTGCGTCGTGGGTGGTGGCGGTGGTTTTTACGCCTTACCTGGGCGTCAAGCTGTTGCCTGACCTCAAAAAGGTCGAAGGCGGACACGACGCCATTTACGACACACCGCGCTACAACCAGTTCCGTCAGCTGCTTGGCCGCGTCATTGCGCGCAAATGGATTGTTGCAGCCTCCGTCGTCATCCTGTTTGTGGTGTCGGTGCTGGGGATGGCGCTGGTCAAGAAGCAGTTCTTCCCCGCGTCCGACCGGCCGGAAGTGCTGGTCGAGGTGCAGATGCCCTATGGCACGTCCATCGAACAAACCGGCGCTGCGACGGCCAAGGTGGAGGCTTGGCTAGCCAAGCAGGAGGAGGCCAAGGTCGTGACCGCCTACATCGGCCAGGGTGCCCCGCGCTTTTTCCTGGCCATGTCGCCCGAGCTGCCGGACCCGTCGTTCGCCAAGATCGTGGTGCTCACCGGCAATGACAAGGAACGGGAAGAGCTCAAATTCAGACTGCGCCATGCGGTGGCAGATGGCCTGGCGCCCGAGGCACGGGTGCGTGTCACGCAAATCGTGTTTGGCCCGCCTTCGCCCTTCCCCGTGGCATACCGCGTCATGGGGCCCGATCTGGACAAACTGCGCGAGATTTCCGCCGAGGTCGAGGCGGTCCTGCAGACCAGTCCGATGATGCGCACCGTCAACACGGACTGGGGCCCGCGTGTTCCGACCTTGCATTTCACACTCGACCAGGACCGCCTGAGCGCCGTGGGACTCAGCTCCAGCTCGGTGGCGCTGCAGCTGCAGTTCCTGCTGAGCGGAGCCCCGTTGACGGAGGTGCGCGAGGATATCCGCTCGGTGCAAGTAATGGGCCGGGCCGCCGGTGATGTCCGTCTCGACCCCGCGAAGATTTCGGGCCTGTCGCTGGTGGGATCGAGCGGGCAGCGCATCCCGCTGTCGCAGGTGGGCAAGGTCGATGTGCGCATGGAAGATCCCATCCTGCGTCGGCGTGACCGCACGCCGACGATCACGGTGCGTGGCGACATTGCCGAAGGTTTGCAGCCTCCGGACGTATCCACGGCCATCACCCAGCAACTGAAGCCCCTCATGGACAAGCTGCCTAGCGGCTACCGCATCGTGGAAGCAGGCTCTATCGAGGAAGCCGGCAAGGCGACGGTCGCCATGCTGCCAATCTTCCCGATCATGCTGGCAGCCACCCTGCTCATCATCATCCTGCAGGTTCGCTCCATCTCAGGGATGGTGATGGTCTTCCTGACCAGCCCGCTGGGCCTGATCGGCGTGGTGCCGACACTGCTGTTGTTCCAACAGCCCTTTGGCATCAATGCGCTGGTAGGCCTGATCGCGTTGTCCGGCATTCTGATGCGCAACACGCTCATCCTGATCGGGCAGATCCGCGAAAACGAAGACGCCGGACTGGATCCCTTCCGCGCCGTGGTGGAAGCCACCGTGCAACGTGCCCGCCCGGTGATCCTCACCGCCCTGGCCGCGATCCTGGCGTTCATCCCGCTGACGCACTCCGTGTTCTGGGGAACGTTGGCCTACACCTTGATCGGCGGCACGCTGGCCGGCACGGTACTGACGCTCGTGTTCCTGCCCGCGATGTATTCGATCTGGTTCGGCATCCGGCCCATTCGCTCAGCCCCCGCATCCATCTGATTCCCCTTGCGAATCTCACTATCAAAGGAACTGCCATGTCGAAATCCAAAGTTGTCGTTGTTACCGGCGTGTCCTCGGGCATCGGTCGTGCTGCCGCCATGAAGTTTGCCGAACAGGGCTGCCGGGTTTTCGGCACCGTGCGCAACACCGCCAAAGCGCACGCCATTCCCAACGTGACGCTCGTTGAGATGGACATCCGCGACGAAATGTCCGTTGAAAGCGGCATCCAGACCATCATCGCGCAAGCCCAACGCATCGATGTGCTGGTCAACAGCGCGGGGGTGACTCTGCTGGGCGCTGCGGAAGAAACATCTGTGGAGGAGGCTCAGAAGCTGTTTGACACGAACCTCTTCGGCGTCTTGCGCGTGATCAAGGCAGTGTTGCCGCACATGCGCGGGCAGCGCTATGGCCGCATCGTCAATGTGAGTTCGGTGCTCGGATTTTTGCCCGCGCCCTACATGGCTCTCTATTCAGCGTCCAAACATGCCGTTGAAGGGCTGGCTGAAACGCTGGACCACGAAGTGCGCCAATTCGGTATCCGCGTCTCGCTGGTCGAGCCCTCCTTCACCAAGACCAACCTGGATCTGAACGCGCCCCAAACGGTGGCCCGGATTGCTGACTACAGCAAGGAGCTGGACGTCGTGTCGCAAGCGATCCAGAGCAACGTGCAGAAGGCGCCCCCGCCCCAGGGCGTGGCCGACACCATCGTCCGTGCCGCGCTGGGGACTTGGAAAATGCGCCACACACCCAAAGGTGAGGCGTCGATGCTGGCCAAACTGCGCCGCTTCATGCCTGCAGGCCCTGTCGGGAAGGGCTTGCGCAAGTCATTCGGGCTCGCGTGACGGCTCATGCCGATACCCCATACAACCACCGCAGGTTCCACCCCCGCAAGGGCGGCCGCAGATGGACAACCGAATTACCCAACGGGAGACAAGCATGAACGACGATCAAAAGGCATTGGTCTGGGCCCATCAGCAGTCGGAAGCGGCTCAACGCATGCGCGACGGCGGTGGCGGGCCTGGCCTCGCGCGGGCGGAGCAGATTGAAGGGATGAATGGACAGGAAATTCTCGAAGCCATGATGTCCGGCGCATTGCCCTACCCTCCCATGAACGACACCATGAACCTCGCATTGCTGGAGGTCGGCAACGGCCGCGCCGTGTTTCAGGGCATCCCACTGCTTGGGCACTACAACCCGCTCGGCAGCGTGCATGGCGGCTGGTTTGCATCGCTGCTGGACTCCGCGCTGGGCTGTGCGATTCAAACGACGCTGCCTGCGGGCCGGTCTTACACGACGGCCGAACTCAGCATCAAGATCGTGCGGCCTGCGTCCCACAAAACCGGCCCGCTGCGGGCCACTGGCAGACTTATTCACGGCGGTGATCGACTCGCTACGGCCGAGGCCCGCGTCGAGGACGAGCACGGCAAGCTGTATGCCCATGCGACGACCACCTGCCTTGTCTTTGACGTACCAAAGCGTGCTGCGTAAAGAAGTCTGCACACGCCTCTGCATGGGGTTGTGCCCGATGCGAACCATGCTATTCGCAATGCAGTCTAAGACCTGCACGAGCCCATGCGTGCCATTCGCACCCCGGGCGCCGAAGATCGCCCGCCATCCCTCAAAAATGCGGCCCAGGCCCCTCCTCTGCGAGCGCATCCTGCGCATTGCGCAGCGGGCAGACCTTGAGCGACAAACAACCGCAGCCAATGCAGCCATCCAGCTGGTCACGCAGCGCCGTCAGCGTGCGGATGCGCTCGTCCAGGTCATCGCGCCAGCGGGCGGACAGGCGGCGCCAGTCGGCCACCGTGGGCGTGCGCCCGGCGGGCAGCGCCTGCAAGGCCTCGGCGATGGCGGCCAGCGGCACGCCCATGCGCTGTGCCACCTTGATCACCGCCACGCGGCGCAGCACGGAGCGCGGGTAGCGCCGCTGGTTCCCCGCATTGCGCACACTGGCGATCAGCCCGCGCGATTCATAAAAATGCAGGGCCGACACGGCCAGCCCGCTGCGGCTGGCGACCTCGCCCACCGACAGCTCGGATTTTTCGCACAGCTCGGACGGGTCAGCCTGCGCGTCCGCTACCACGCGGGCGACGGGAATGCGGAGCTTGCCTGGTTTCACAACAGCTTCTGCAAGGGCTTTCTTCACGGCGATTGACCTCAATTTAACTTGATGTTTGATACTAACCCACGAAGCCCTTGCAACCGCCGCCGATGCCGCTGCGACTGCGGTCGCCCAGGCTTTCTGGCAATTCCGCCGTGGTCTTCACCTTCACATCCCCTCTCAGGATTTCTGCACCATGCGCCTTGATACCGCAACAACCCAGCACCCCGCCACGGCAACTTCCACGCTGCGCTTCATCAACCCGCCGGGCCTGTACGACCCGCGTGCCAATGGCTACACCCATGTGGTGGTGGCGCCCGCCCCGGCACGCACTGTCTTTGTGGCGGGCCAAGGTGGCGAGAACGCTGCGGGCCAGCTGTCTGCCGACTTTGGGGAGCAGCTGCGCCAGGCGTTCACCAACCTGCGTATCGCATTGGCAGGCGCGGGGGCCAGCGTGCATGACGTGGCCAAGCTCACCGTGCTGGTGGTGGACCACACCGAGCAGCGGCTGGCGCTGTTCAGCCAGGCGGTGCGCAGCCTTTGGCCCGATGGGGCGGCACCGGCCTGCACGCTGATCCCGGTGCCCCGGCTGGCGCTCGACGGCATGCTGATTGAAATCGAGGCCACAGCAGTGATGCAGGCATGAGCTGTGCATGCACACCACCCCAGGCAACCACTGTCCCCAAGATGAGCACTCCACCGCACTCCCGCTCCGCATCCACCACACCGCCCAGCACGCCCCGCGCAGAGGCGCCAGGCCTCAGCACGCCGGTGCTGCTGCTCATGGCCGTGGCCTGCGGGTTGTGCGCGGGCAGCAATTACTTCAACCAGCCCCTTCTGCACTCCATTGCCACGCAGTTGCAGGTGCGTGACGCCTCGGCGGCGCTCATCGTCACGCTGGCGCAGGTGGCCTACGCGGCGGGTTTGTTGTTGTTAGTGCCGCTGGGTGACATGCTGGAGCGGCGGCGGCTCATCACCACGCTGATGTTGCTGGCGGCTCTGGGGCTGTTCACCAGCGGGTTTGCGGGCAGCTACTCCCTGCTGGCGCTGGGCACGGTGCTGACGGGTCTGTTCTCGGTGGCTGCGCAGGTGCTGGTGCCGTTGGCGGCCACGCTGGCTGCGCCGGGCCGCAGTGGGCGCGCGGTGGGGCTGGTGATGAGCGGGCTGCTTGTTGGCATTCTGGCGGCGCGCAGTGTGGCAGGACTGCTGTCTGAACTGGGCGGCTGGACGCTGGTGTACCGCGAGGCGGGCGTGGCCATGGTGGCCGTGGCGCTGGCGCTGTGGTGGGTAATGCCCCGCTCGCGAAACGCTGGGCGGGCCCAGGGGTATGGCCAGGTGCTGCGCTCTCTGGGCACGCTGGCCCTGCGCCACCCCAGGCTGCGCAGCCGGGCCTTGCTGGGTGGGCTGTCGTTTGCGTCGGTCAGCGTGTTGTTCTCCACCATGGCGCTGTTGCTGGCGGGGCCTGCCCACCGCCTGGGCGATGCGGGCATCGGCCTGGTGGGGCTGGCGGGCGTGGCCGGTGCGCTCATGGCCAATGTGGCGGGCCGCATGGCCGACCGTGGTCAGGCCCAGGTGGCCACGGCCGTTTCGGTAGGGTTGCTGCTGCTGGGCTGGGGCGCGCTGTGGCTGGGCGCCACCAGCCTGGTGTGGTTTGTAGTGGGCATGCTGGTGGTGGACCTGGCGCTGCAGGGCGTGCACATCAGCAATCAGAACGTGATCTACCGGCTGGACCCCACGGCCCGTGCGCGCATCAACGCGGTGTACATGACCAGCTACTTCACGGGCGCGGCCAGCGGGTCGGCGCTCGGGTCCGTGGCCTGGCTATGGGGCGGCTGGGGCGCCACCTGTGCGCTGGGTGGAGGCATCGCGGTGCTCAACGCGCTGGCACTGGCGCATGACCAGCGCCTGGCTCTGCGAGCGCAGCCTGCCGCGGCGAACCCCGCTGCGGCGCAGCCCGCCGTGCGCTGAAAGGGGCCGGTTTGTGACGTACCATCCCGGCACGGTCCCATTCCGAGACCTTTACAGGAGGCACCATGGCCAAAGGCGAACAACGCAGCAACAAGATGGCAAAGAAACCCAAGAAGGACACTTCGCTGCCCAAGGAAAGCGGCGGCTCTGACCGCCCCATGCCACCGGTGACCGCCGTCATCCCGCGTGGCAAAGAGAAGAACAAGTAAGTCACCCAGCACCCGCAGGCCGTGGCGCTGAGGCGCGCATGCGCCGACAAGCCGCTTGCTATCATAAAAATAGCTGCCCGCGCTTTACCAATAAGCGCTGGCAGCTATTCTTGCTTGAAATTCAGCCTTCATCCTCTACGGAGGCAGTGCCCACCAGCGCTGCACGGGCCAGCCAGTCGGTGTCGGGCTCGGGGCGCCCGAAGAGGTAGCCCTGGTACACGATATCGGGTGCGCGTTGGCTCAGGAAATCCGCCTGGTCGCGGGTCTCGACCCCTTCCGCCACCACGCGCAGGCCGAAGTGGCGGGCCACCGACAGGATGCCTTCCACCAGCACGCCATCGTCGGCATTGGTGGGGGCGTCGCGCACAAAGGAGCGATCGATCTTGATCTCCTGGATCGGCAGGCGCTTGAGATAGGCCAGCGACGAATAGCCCGTGCCAAAGTCGTCCAGCGACATGTCCACCCCCAGCGCCGCCAGCTCGCCCATCTTGGCCACGGCGTCGTCAAAATCGTCGATCACCAGGCCTTCGGTCACCTCCAGGGTGAGCAGGCGCGGGTCGGCGCCGCTGGCAGCCAGCATGGCGCGCAGCTGCGGCACAAAACCCGCCTGCCGGAACTGCCGGGCACTCAGGTTGACCGACAGCCGCAGTCGCCGCTCCTGAAACAATGGCTGCGCCAGCAGCGCGCAGGCATGGGAGAGTACCCAGCCGCCCAGGCTCACGATCAGGTCCGACTCTTCCGCCACGGGGATAAACACCCCCGGCGCCACCAAGCCGTCGCGCGGATGCTGCCAGCGCACCAGCACCTCAGCCCCGGTGATCTGGCCCAACACGTCTACCTGCGACTGCAGGTACAGCCGCAGCTCGCCCGCGCCGATGGCCTGGCGCAGCTCGCGCTCCACGCGAAAGCGCTGCTCGGCAGCCTCGCCCATGCCCTGCTCGAAGAAGGCCGCCCGCCCACCACCGGCCTGCTTGGCGCGGTGCAGCGCCGTGCCTGCACGGCGCAGGGCGTCGTGCGCAACATCGTTGGCGCTTTGCGGATAGAGCGTGATGCCCACGCTAGCACCCAGCTGGGCTTCTTCGGTGTCGTTGTCTTGCAGGTGCAGCGGCCGCAGCAACGCTGTCTGCAGCTTTTCGGCAAAGGCCAGGGCACGCCGGCCCGCCAGCGAGGCGTCTGCGCCCAGGCCGTGGAGCACCACGGCAAACTCGTCGCCCGCCACACGCACCAGCAGGCCCTGGGGGGGCAGTATCTCGGACAGGCGCAGCGCCACGGCGCACAGCAGGCGGTCGCCCATCTCGCTGCCGCGTGCATCGTTGAAGGTGGTGAAGCGGTCCAGGTCCAGCAGCAGCAGCGCGTGTTGCGTGGTGGGCGGGCGGCCCGCGCGGCCCTGCAGCGCAGACAGCCGCTCCATCAGCGTGAAGCGGTTGGGCAGGCTGGTGAGGCTGTCGAAATGCGCCAGGCGATGAATTTCCTGCGCTGCGCGCTTGCGCTCGGTGACGTCCTGCTTGAGCTCTACATAGTGGCTGATGTGGCCGTCAGGCTGGCGGATGGGGGCCACCACCACGGCCTCGGCAATCTCGGCGCCGTCCTTGCGGCGGTTGACCTGCTCGCCCGCCCAGCTCTCGCCGCGTGCCAGGGTGGCGCGCAGGCCGTCCCGCTGCGCGGGCGCCAGGCCATTGCTGGAATAGTCGGCCGATGCCTTGCCCACCACTTCATCGCGCTCATAACCCGTGCGGCGCACGAAGGCGTCATTCACGTACTCGATGTCTTCCTTCAGATCGGTGATGACGATGCTCTCGGGGCTCTGCTCCACCGCCCGCAGCAGCTTGCGCAGTGCAGCCTCGCTGGCAGCCAGGTTGGTAGCGGTCTGCTGCGCCTCCTGCACCCGGCTCATGTAGTTGCGGCGCGACAGCAGCGTGGCCGCTGCCGTCAGCACCAGAATGCCTGCCAGGTACACCGCACCGGCCACCCGGTTGGCCACCTGCACCGGCTTGAACATGCCCTGGATGTCGGCCCAGATGAACCCCAGGAACAGCAGCGCCGTGAGCCCCACCAGCGTCAGGGTGGCCCTGGCCCCCAGCAGCCAGCCGGCCAGTACGATGATCACCGGGTAGTTGAGCAGGTTGGGGCCGTTCACACCGCCATTGCGGGCCGCCACCAACGACACCGATACCCACACGCCCCACACCAGCAGGTGGGCCGCCTGCGTCCAGCGCTGCTGGCGCGCCAGCCACAGCGCTGAGCCCCCCACCAGGCCCGCCACCAGATTGAGCGCCACACGCGCAGGCTGCACGGGGTCGTCAAACATCAGCAGCACGCCGATGACGCCACCGAGCAGCATCACGGCCCACCCTGCCACACGCACCAGATGGCGTGTGGTGGCGTCTTCGTGGTCGGGCAGCGGAACAGCGGGGGCTTCGGCCATGGCGACGGGGGTAGCAGGGGGAAGGCCATCGTAACCGCAGCCTTAGAACCTGTTCAAGTTCTTACGGATCGGCTGCCTGCAAAACGCCAGCAGCGGTGGCCACGCAACGCCGACGGCGGGCATCCTGCGCGCCCGCTGGGATGCGCCGGGAACCCGGTCAGTCCGTGCCGTCGTCGCTGCCCGGTGCAGGCTCGCGCACACCCGAGCCCTTGCCTTTGGACTTGGCGCGCGCATCCTTCTTGGCCTGGCGCTTGGCGTCTTCGGCCAGGCCCGCAGCGCGCCAGGCTTCAAACTCGGTGGGCGTCTCCAGTGTGATGCGGCCCAGGATGGCGGTGCGGAAATCCGTCATCACGATCTCGGCCGTCTTTTGCAGGTTGACCTTGCCGCCACCCAGCATGGCACCGCGTTTGCGGCCAATGGCTTCGAGCAGTTCCTCGTCGTGCATCGTTGCCACGGCCCCCTCGGGCAGGCCCAGTTTGTAGCGAGCCTCCAACAGTGGGGCGTAGTTTTTCTGCAGGCGGCGCAGCAGCTCCAGGGCCACCAGCTCCTCGTCGTAGGCATTGCGGCCCACCGCGCCGCTGGCGGCCAGGTTGTAGCCGCTTTCGGGCACCACAATGCGCGGCCACAGCATGCCGGGCGTGTCCCACAGGTAGAAGTCGTCGGCCAGGGTGATGCGCTGTTCCAGCTTGGTGATGCCGGCCTCGTCGCCCGTCTTGGCCTGGCGCTTGTTGCTGAGCGTGTTGATGAGCGTGGACTTGCCCACGTTGGGCACGCCGCAGATCAGCACCCGCATGGGCTTGGCCATGCCGCCCCGGTTGGGCGACAGCAGGTGGCACGCGTCAATCAGCTTGCGCGTGGGGGCCGGGTCGGACGCATCGAGTGGCAAGGCGCGCGTGTCGCTCTGGGCGTTGTACCAGTCCACCCACTGCGCCGTGCGCTCGGGGTCGGCCACGTCCTGCTTGTTGAGCACCTTGAGCGTGGGCTTGTGGCCGGTGATCTCGGCCAGCAGCGGGTTGGCGCTGGAGCCGGGCAGGCGGGCGTCCAGCACCTCGATCACCACGTCAATGTCCTTGATGCGTTCGGTGATGGCTTTACGGGTCAGGTGCATGTGACCGGGGAACCACTGGATGGCCATGCGGGGGTACTTTCTGGTGTTTTCAATACTGTCTGAGGGTGGCAAGGATAATCGCGGACCTCACTTACCCACGCCACAGCGTTGTAAACCCGCATGCCAGCCCCTCTCGACACACCGCGCAAAGCCACCGCCGCCAAGGCCCACAAGGATCTGCTGTTCAAGAGCGTGACCTTGGCCCTGATTGGTCTGGTCATCCTGCTGGCGCCGTACGTCGCCCGCTCTGCCAGCGTGCGCGATCTGATGAGCCAGGCGGCCCTGGTGGGCTGGTTTGCGCTGGTGCTGGGCATTGCGTTTGGGGTGCAGTACGCCGTGCGCCGCGCCAAGTCCGGGCGCCACAAGCCGTGACTTCACTCGCCATGGCAACCCCGGCCCGCGCTGTAGACGGCGCGACCGCGCAGCAGATGTTCCAGTCGCTGCAGCAACGCGCTGCAGACATGGGCATTGCGCTGCGCACCCCGCCGCCCGAGCCAACGACCTGCTGTGGGCGCGGGTGCAATGGCTGCGTATGGGAGGGCTTTCTGGACGCGGCCGAATACTGGCGGCAAGAGGCGCTGCTGCAGCTGCAAGGCTGAAATTAGCGTCTAAATAGCCTCTAGCGCTTGATGGATAAGCGCAGACAGCTATCAAATCAGGAGTTTCCTGACGCCTGCGCGCCCCATCACCCGAGCTCCTTCACCGCCATGTACTGCTCGCGCCATTCTTCAAACGGCAGCGTGTCTGCCGCCTCGATGGCTTTCTGCGCGGCAATCGATTCATCTGCCATCGCCAGGTAGCGCGCCTGCTGTTCAGGCGTCCACGGCAGGCCCAGCAACGCATCGCGCGCAGCGATGGACTGCTGGCGGGCAAAGGATTCAAAGCTGTTGTGGTGACTCTGCACGATGCTGTCGAGAACGCGGGCCGATGGTGTGCGCTCGGGCGCAGCCATCAGCGCGCGGGCATCGCGCAGCGCGGTGCTGTAGTCGTCGGTGCCATGGGTGGCATCCAGCGCGGCAGCCAGCGGCTCGCAGGCGGCCAGCACCTCGGCACCCCATTCGGTCAGCGGCACACTCTGGCCGTTGCGCGACAGGTGCAAACCGGGCTCGCGGCCCCGCTCTGCGGTGAGGTGCTGGTTCTGCTTGAGTTCGGCAATTTCGGCCGGTGTGTCGGGCGGGCTGTCGGACAGCAGGCAGTGCAGCAGGAACACGTCCAGCAGGCGCATGGTGGGCGCGGTGATGCCCACGGGCACAAACGGGTCCAGGTCCATCAGGCGCACTTCGACGTATTCCACACCCCGCTCGCGCAGCGCGTGCAGCGGGCGCTCACCGGTGCGCACGGTGCGCTTGGGGCGGATGGTGCCGTAGAACTCATTTTCGATCTGCAGCAGGCTGGTGCCCAGCTGGTTGTAGTCGCCACCGGGGTTGCGCACGCCCACGGTTTCGTAGGCGGGGTACGGCTTGGTCAACGCCTCGTGCAGCGAGTTGGCGTAGCCCGTCAGGCCGTTGTAGCTCACGGCCAGCGTGGCCTGCGCGTCGCTCTGGTAGCCCAGGCGGCCCATGCGCAGCGACGTGGCGTGGGGCAGGTACAGCGCGCTGCCGCCCTCCATGCGCTCCAGGCGGTGCTCGCGCCCTTCCACAAAACAGGGGCACAAGGCGGGCGACGCGCCGAACAGGTACAGCAGCACAAACGCGTGGCGGCGGAAGTTGCGGATGAGTGCGAAATACTGCTCGCTGTCCACGCCCGGCAGCGACCAGTTGTAGTGAATGCCCGAGATGGTCTGCATGCGGCGGCCATAGCGGTGGCCCAGGCCCATGCGGTACACGCTCTTGGCGCGGCCCACATTGGAGCTGCCATAGCGACCAATCGGAATCGTCTCGTCGGTGGGCAGGCCGCAGGGCATGCTGGAGGCCCACAGCAGCTCGCCGCCGCTGTCCTTGAGGGTGTGGTGCACAAACTGATGCACCTCGGTCAGCTCATCCAGGCACTGCTGCACGCCCTTGTGGGCGCCGGTGATCAGCTCCAGCTGCGACTCGCTGTAATCGGTCGTGATCAGCGGGTGCGTGAGGGCAGAGCCCAGGGCCAGCGGGTGGGGTGTGAGGGCCAGGCCGCCGGTGGGCAGCACGCGCAGCCCTTCCTTTTCGATGCCGCGGCGAATCCCCCCCAGGGCGTCCGCCGGGTAGGCGGCCAGTCTCTCGTGCAGTGTGCTCATATGTTTATACCGATCCAACTTCTGTCGGCCCGGAACTTAGCACGTTGAGCGCTGGCCCGCCTCTGGGGAAATCAAGCCCTTGCGGCCAAGGCCTTTCCAACTTCGTTGGTTCCTTGGGCTGCGCCACTTTGTGGTACTTGCTCGCCGGCACGGTCCGTCACCTGGGCCAGGTGGGCCGCCAGTTGCTCGGGCACATCGGGGCCAATGCCCAGATGAACGCCCTGCGTCAGGGTGATGTGGGCGGCCTCGAACGTGCCCGCGCCCGCACACAGGATGGTGCGCGTGGGTGCGCTTTCGTGCGCCAGTACCAGCATGGCGGGCACCACGGCCTCGGGCTTCAGGGCGTCCAGCACTTCCTGGGGCATCAGGCCCTCGGTCATGCGCGTGGCGGCCGTGGGGGCCAGGGCGTTCACGTGGATGTTGTACTTGGCGCCTTCGATGGCCAGGGTCTGCATCAGCCCCACCTGGGCCAGCTTGGCCGCGCCATAGTTGGCCTGGCCGAAGTTGCCGTACAGGCCGGTGGACGACGTGGTCATCACGATGCGGCCATATTGCTGGGCCACCATGTGCGGCCACACGGCCTTGCAGCAGTTGGCGGCGCCCATCAGGTGCACATCCACCACCAGGCGGAAGTCGTCCATGCTCATCTTGGAAAATGACTTGTCGCGCAGGATGCCTGCGTTGTTGACCAGCACATCCACCCGGCCCCAGGCGTCGATGGCCTGCTGCACCATGGCCTCGACTGCGGCAAAGTCGGTGACGGATGCGCCGTTGGCCAGCGCCTCGCCGCCCGCAGCACGGATCTCATCGACCACGGCCTGCGCCGCACTCACTGTACCGCCGCTGCCGTCCACCGCGCCGCCCAGATCGTTGACCAGCACCTTGGCGCCGCGCGCTGCCAAAGCCAATGCATGCTGGCGGCCCAGGCCACCGCCTGCGCCCGTCACGATGGCCACACGGCCTTTGAAATCAATACCCATGGTGAAGGTTCTCCTGTCCTGTTGTCTTGGTTGGTCCATCAATCAGTGGAATAGAAACGAAACACATCTCTCTAAACCGCCTCTGGCGCCCAGCCCCAATGTGCGGGCACCGCGCGCTGCACTGTAAGCCACGCGGCGCTGGCCGCCGGTTGCGCAGGCGACTGAATAAATGAAGGCATATCCGTCTAAAACCCTGCGTTCGCAGAGGCCCGTGCACAGCTGCGGCGCATTGGGAATAATCGGCCTCGCAATCCCGTTCCGGGGGCTTGCAGCTGCAGCGGCACCCCATTACTCACAATTTCATAGCTAACAGCGCTTATAAATCAAGCGCCAGCGGCCATTTTTACCAAGGATTTCCCATGAAAGCAGTCTGGAATGGCGTAGTAGTTGCCGAAAGCGACGACACCGTGGTGGTGGAGGGCAACCACTACTTCCCCGAAAGCGCACTCCACCGCGACTACTTCACCTTCAGCAACCACAAGACCACCTGCGCCTGGAAGGGCCAGGCCAGCTACCTGTCGCTGCTGGTCAACGGCGAAATGAACACCGACGCCGCTTGGTTCTACGCCGACCCCAAGCCCGAAGCCGAAGAAATCAAAGGCCGCGTGGCGTTCTGGAAGGGCGTGAAGGTCACCCCCTGAACACCCCGCAGCCCACCACCTGCGGGTTATCCCTGTCAGCACTGGACAATCATGTGGATAAGTTTTGACAAGCCCTGTATGACAACGCCAAGTGCTTGATTTGTAAAGAACCACCCTGCACTGCCTCATTTTTGGGCAATGCAGAACAGCATTGCGATGGTTATCCCGTTCTGCACTGGACAATGGTGTGGATAACCTTGGATAAGCCTTGTATGGACGCCTTAAGTGATTGATTTACAAAGAATATCCTTGTGACGCTCAAAAAACAGGCAATTACAAAACCCGATCCGCCCCCGCTGCTGTCGCCCTCAAATGGCCCCAAAACCCCCGGTTATCCCTTCCCAGACTGGACAATCTTGTGGATAACTCTGAACAAGCCTTGTATGACAGTTTTAAGTCATTGATTTACAAGGAAACTTCTTATCCCGCCTAAAAAACAGGCAGTGCAGCCGGGACAAAGCATCTGGGGTACAGTCCCCGTCGGCTTCTTCGAAGCGCTCTTTATTTCATAGCTTCTAGCGCTTACCAGATAAGCGCTAGAGGCTAAAAATACCAAAATACTCAGTGACCACCGCCCCCCTCCAGCACAGCCCCGCCGCCGAACGCAACCAGGGCCCCATCCTGGCGAAGCTGTTGGCCCTGTTGCCACCTACCGGCGCCGCGCTGGAGATTGCCAGCGGCACCGGCCAGCACGCCGCGCACTTTGCAACCGCCCTGCCCGGCTGGACCTGGCAGCCCACAGACCTGCACAACACCCACTTCGCATCGATCACCGCCTGGGCCGAGCAGGCAGGTGCCCGCAACGTGCGGGCGCCACAGCGACTGGACGTGCTGCATGACCGCTGGCCCAGCGAAGGCCCGGCGTTCGGCGCCGCGTCGTTCGACCTGGTCTACTGCGCCAACATGCTGCACATCGCGCCCTGGGCCTGCTGCACGGGGCTGATGCAAGGCGCCGCCCGCCACCTGACGCCGGGCGGCCACCTCGTCACCTACGGCCCGTACCTGGAAGATGGCGTGCCCACCGCGCCTGGCAACTTGTCTTTCGACGCCAGCCTGCGCGCACAAGACGGCGACTGGGGCATCCGCCGCATCGAAGACGTGGCCGCCGTCGCCGCCCGGGCCGACCTGCAACTGGCCGCACGGCATGCGATGCCCGCCAACAACCTGCTGCTGGTTTGGACACACGCCTCCCGCAACGCTTGAAGAAACGCACCCCATGAACACACCCACCGCAGCCCCGTTTTTCACCGCCAAGGTCGAGCCCGACGGCCAGCAATGCGACGCCTGGCCCGAGCAGCCCTTGCTGTTGTCGCTGGAGCAAGGCGGCATCGACTGGCCCAGCTCCTGCCGCAACGGCACCTGCCGCACCTGCCTCGGCATGCTGATCGAAGGCGAAGTGCGTTATGCCATCGAGTGGCCCGGCCTGTCCGCCGAAGAAAAGGCAGAGGGCTGCGTGCTGCCCTGTGTGGCCTACCCGGCAAGCGACGTGCGGTTGCAAGCGCAAAGCATCTGACGTTGGCTGAAGGGGCCTGCCCCCTGCCCCGGCTCGCCCCCCCGAATGGCGCTTTCCTGCTTGCCATGCCCGGCAGTAGTCACCCAGAATCTGCGGCACATACATTGAGGACTTACGCCAATCGGGATGCAGCAACCGGCTTTGCCGTGGGCGTGTCGCTTGCCTGAGCACTGTTTGCGTCAGTCATGATTGATTGCAGAGCGAGGGGGGACTTCATGAACGCATTTGCCACACCGGCCGCAGTAGCCACGAATCCACCGCGCGCCGCCTACCGTCCCCCCACCCGCGAGGACATCCTGACCCAGTGCATCGCGGCGGACGCGCAATGGGCCGAAAAGCCTGGCCGTAACCTGGTGCTGCTGTTCGACGGCACCAGCAACATTCTGGGCAACCAGCAGGACACCAATGTGGTCAAACTGCTGCGCATGCTCGGCAAGGGCCACGACCCATCGGGCAAGGAGCCCACCCAGCTCGTTTACTACGACCCCGGCGTGGGCACGACCAACGAGTTCCCGGCGGACGGGATCGTGTCCGAGGCCAAGAACCAGCTGCGGCAACTGGCAGGGCTGGCACTGGGCAACGGTGTGTTCCCCAACATCGCAGAGGCCTACCGGTTCCTCGTCAATACCTACCAGCGGGGCGACCGGATCTACCTGTTCGGCTTCTCGCGCGGCGCATTCACGGCGCGGTCGGTGGCCGGGATGATCAACATGTACGGCCTGATCCACACCGAGGGGCTGCCGCTCATCGAAACGCTGGTGCGCACCTACTTTGCGCCGCGCGGCCACAAAAACCAGGCTGGCACCAAAGACCGGGAGAAATTTGCGGAGGACGTGATCAACAACTTCTCGCTGGGCCGCACGCCGCTGGTGCACTTCGTGGGCGTGTGGGACACGGTGGAGGCCATCGGCCTGGGCGGACTGGGCAGCATCAAGATCAGCAACTCCACCGACTTCGACTGCAAGCGCTTTGCCCACGTGCGCCATGCCATGTCGCTGTATGAATCGCGCAGCAAGTACACGCCCCGCCGCTACGAAGACCCGCACTTCACCGCCGAGGAGCAGTCCTGGCGCAGCTACGACCAGCGCTGGTTCCGCGGCGTGCACAGCGACGTGGGCGGCTCGTACGCGCGCGACGGGCTGTCCAACATCACGCTGGCCTGGATGGTGGACGAAGCCGCTGCCCAGGGCTTGCGGGTGGACAAGAGCCGGCTGCAGCCCGGCGACCCGCTCACCGCCATGCACGACCAGGCGTATGACTGCCCCTACTGGGTCTGGACCGGCCTGAACGCCCGTGGCCGTGAGACCAGCGACTTCATCGACCCCACGGCCCGCCCGGTGGACGGCGCCGTGCCCGCCAGCACCGTGCCGCGCACGCAACCCTGGCGCTGGATGGGCATAGCGCTGGCAGCCGCCACGGCCGTGCTGTACGCCATCACCACCCTCGCTGGCTACCGCGCCTGCGACCTGGATACCGCGCCGTTGTGGCTGCAGATCCTGCCCACGGGCTTTCAGCTGTCGGCCCACTGGCATGCCAGCTGGGAGGTGATGTGCAACGCCGAGGGCGTGCGCCGCGTCATCGCCTTGGATTGGGCCCTGCTCGCCTGCTACACCCTGTGGCTGGCCTACCCGGTGGCGTGGGCCGTGCGGCGGCTGGTCGCACGGGCCGTGCCGCCGGGCCGGGCCCTGGGTGGCCTTTCGCGCCATGCACACTGGGCGATGGGCACGCTCGTGGTGTCGGACCTCGTGGAAAACTTTGCCACGCTGCACATGCACCTCGCCCACTGGCCCACAGTGCTGACGGTGGCCAGCGGCGTCAAGATGCTGTCCCTGATGCTGCTGGTCGGCTTGATCGTGGCCGGCGCGCTGGCCGGGCATGACGGCGGCCGCTCGACTGCGTGATCCGCCTTGGCCGCGCCCCAAGTGAACTAAAATCCCGGCTTTCGGGGCGCAGAGCGCTCCCGCACCGTGCGGCCAGCCCCGCACTGCCCGCTCTTTGGAATCGACCCTCCCGGGTCGTGGCCGGACAGCGTGCGGTGCGCGCCACCCGCGCGGCCCACCGAAAGCCCGCCCTTCCATGACTTCCCCCCTCACCCCCGTGCCGATCTCCCCCGTCGAGGACATCGTGGCCGAGATGCGCGCCGGGCGCATCGTCATCCTGGTGGATGAAGAAGACCGCGAAAACGAAGGCGACCTCGTCCTGGCCGCCGACCACGTGACGCCCGAGGCCATCAACTTCATGGCCCGCTTCGGCCGGGGCCTGATCTGCCTGACATTGAGCCGTGAGCGCTGCGAGTTCCTCAAGCTGCCCCCCATGGCCGCGCGCAATGGCACGGTGTACAGCACGGCGTTCACCGTCTCCATCGAGGCGGCCGAGGGTGTGACCACCGGCATCTCGGCGGCCGACCGTGCCCGCACCGTGCAGGTGGCGGTGGACCGCAACTCCAAGCCCACCGACCTGGTGCAGCCTGGCCACATCTTCCCGCTGCAGGCCGTGGATGGCGGCGTGCTCATGCGCGCAGGCCATACCGAAGCCGGTTGCGACCTGGCCGCCATGGCAGGCTGCAGCCCCGCATCGGTGATCTGCGAGATCATGAAGGACGACGGCACCATGGCCCGCCTGCCCGACCTGCAGTTGTTTGCGGCCGAGCACGGCCTGAAGATCGGCACCATTGCCGACCTCATCGAATACCGCAGCCGCAACGAGTCGCTGGTCGAAAAGGTCGGCACGCGCACGCTGCAGACCGCCTACGGCGAATTTACCACCCACGCTTTCCGCGACAAACCCAGCCAGGCCGTGCACCTGGCGCTGGTCAAGGGCCAGTGGAGCGCCGACGACGTGGTACCTGTGCGCGTGCACGAGCCCCTGTCGGTGTTCGACGCGCTCGAAGTCAACCGCTCCATGCACTCGTGGGGCCTAGATACCAGCCTGCAATACCTCGTCAAGCAAGGCAAGGGCGTGGCCGTGCTGCTGAACTGCGGTGAAAGCGCCGCCCAGCTGCTGGCGCAGTTTGAAGGCACCGCCCGCGCAGCCCAAGCGCCTGAACGCGGCCGCATGGACCTGCGCACCTATGGCGTGGGCGCGCAGATCCTGCGCGAATGTGGCGTGCACAAGATGGCTCTGATGGGCCAGCCCCGCCGCATGCCCAGCATGGCCGGCTACGGCCTCGAAATCACCGGCTTCATCCCCAAGGAATAAAGAACATGTTTGGCGCAGACAAAGGAACAGCGGACAAGCTGGACGGCAAGAAATTGCACATCGGCATCGTGCAGGCCCGCTTCAACGAGAGCATCACCAACACGCTGGCGGCCGCCTGCCGCGCCGAGTTGCTGGCGCTGGGCGTGCAAGAAAAGCACATCAAGCACGTGCTGGTGCCCGGCGCGCTGGAGGTGCCCGTGGCCTTGCAGGCCATGGCCGAAAGCGATGAATTCGACGCGCTGATTGCGCTGGGCTGCATCATCCGTGGCGAGACCTACCACTTCGAACTGGTGGCCAACGAATCCGGCGCGGGCGTCACGCGCCTGTCGCTGGACTACCAGATCCCGATTGCCAACGCCATCATCACCACCGAAAACGTCGAGCAGGCCATCGCCCGCCAGACCGAAAAAGGCACCGATGCCGCCCGCGTTGCGGTGGAAATGGCCAACCTGCTGGACGAGCTGTCATGAGCGAAAACACCCCCACGCCGTCCTCGGCACGCCCGCCCAAGCAGGCCCGCACCGGGCTCAAGAGCACGGGCACGCGCAAGGCAGCCTCCAAGTCCAACCGCAGCCGCGCGCGCGAATTCGCGCTACAGGCGCTGTACCAGCACCTGGTGGGCGGGAACGATGCGCACGCCATCGACGCGTTCACCCGCGACCTGGCGGGCTTTCACAAGGCCGATTCGGTGCACTACGACGCACTGCTGCACGGCTGCATCAACACCGCCGCCGACCTGGACGCGCTGATCACCCCGCTGCTGGACCGCAAGATGGCCGAGATCTCGCCCATCGAGCACGCCGTGATGTGGATCGGCGTGTACGAGTTTCAGCACTGCCTGGACGTGCCATGGCGTGTGGTGCTCAACGAGTGCATTGAGCTTGCCAAAGAGTTTGGCGGCACCGATGGCCACAAGTACGTGAACGCCGTGCTCAACGGCCTGGCCCCCAAGCTGCGTGCGCTGGAAGTGGCGGCCGACAAGGCCCCGGGCGCAATGCCTGGCGCGCCCGCCGACGAAGCCTGAGCGCCCCCCCGCCGAAAGGCTCCCGCGCGTGCAACCCACTGCCACGCACGGGGCCTTCTTTCTTGAGTTTCCGAGCAACACCCGACCCGCACGGGCAGGACACCTTCCCATGAAGTTTTCCACGCGCGCTGAGCGCATCGAACCGTTCTATGTGATGGAGGTCGCCAAGGCCGCGCAGGCCCTGGCCCGCGAGGTGGCGGGCACGCGCTCGCCGATGATCTTCCTGAACATCGGCGAGCCGGACTTCACCGCGCCGCCCCTGGTGCAAGAGGCCGCCGCGCGCGCCGTGCACAGCGGCGCTACGCAGTACACCAACGCGCTGGGGCTGGATGCGCTGCGCGAGCGCATCAGCGGCTGGTATCAGAGCCGCTTTGGCGTCAATGTGCCTGCACGCCGCATCGTGGTCACGGCCGGTGCTTCGGCCGCGCTGCAGCTGGCGTGCCTGGCGCTGATCGAGTCGGGCGACGAGATCCTGATGCCCGACCCCAGCTACCCCTGCAACCGCCACTTCGTGAGCGCCGCCGAGGGCAAGGCCGTGCTGCTGCCCACCACGGCCGCAGAACGCTACCAGCTGAGCGCCGACAAGGTGCGTGCGGCCTGGACGGACAAGACGCGGGGTGTGCTGCTCGCATCGCCGTCCAACCCCACCGGCACTTCCATCGCGCCCGGTGAGCTGCGCCGAATCCACGAAGTGGTCCACGCGCATGACGGCATCACGATGATCGACGAGATCTACCTGGGCCTGTCGTACGAGGAAGAGTTTGGCCACACCGCACTGGCCATCGACGACAACATCATCAGCATCAACAGCTTCAGCAAATACTTCAACATGACCGGCTGGCGCCTGGGCTGGATGGTAGTGCCCGAAGCCATGGTGCCGGTGGTCGAACGCCTGGCGCAGAACCTGTTCATCTGCGCCAGCACCGTGTCGCAACACGCGGCGCTGGCCTGCTTCGAGGCAGAGAGCATTGCTGAATACGAACGCCGCCGCGCCGAGTTCAAGGCCCGGCGCGACTTCTTTATCCCCGCCCTGCAGTCCATGGGCCTTTCGGTGCCGGTGATGCCCGACGGTGCCTTCTACGCCTGGGCGGACTGCACGCAGGCCGCCGAGCGCCTGGGTGTCAGCGGCAGCTGGGACTTTGCTTTTGAGCTGATGCGCCGTGCGCACATCGCCGTGACGCCAGGGCGTGACTTCGGCACGGCCGAGCCAGAACGGTTTGTGCGCTTTTCCACCGCCAACTCCATGGCGCAACTCCAAGAGTCTGTGGCGCGGCTGCGCAGCGTGCTGGGGTAACGCGCGATGGCATTCGAGTTCCCCATCCGCGTGTATTGGGAGGACACCGATGCCGGCGGCATCGTGTTCTATGCCAACTACCTCAAGTTCTTCGAGCGCGCTCGCACCGAATGGCTGCGGTCGCTGGGCGTGGGTCAGCAGCGATTGCGGGAACAAACCGGGGGCATGTTTGTCGTAACCGATGCCCAGCTTCGCTACCACCGGCCTGCACGGCTGGACGATGAACTGATTGTTACCGCCGCCCTGCAGGCCTCGGGCCGCGCATCGTTGACAATAGTGCAGCGCGCGCTCCTGAAACCAGAGCAGATGACCGAACAAGCCCCTTTGTTGCTGAGCGAAGGCACCATCCGCATCGGATGGGTTGATGCTGCCACCATGCGCCCCGCAAGAATTCCGAACACCCTGCTGGAACAACTCTCACCATGAACTCCCAAGACATGTCCATCATCACCCTGGTGCTGCACGCCAGCTGGGTGGTGCAACTCGTGATGCTGCTGTTGCTGGGCGTCTCCGTCGCCAGTTGGGCAGCCATCTTCCGAAAGCTGTTTTCGCTCAAGCGCGTGAAAGCGCTCAATGAGGATTTCGAGCGCGAGTTCTGGTCGGGCACCAGCCTGAACGACCTGTACGCCAGTGCCGCACAAAACGCCAAGCAGGCCGGTCCCATGGAACGTATTTTTGCCAGCGGCATGCGTGAATACCAGAAGCTGCGTGAGCGCCGCATCGTGGACCCCGGCACCCTGCTCGACGGCGCACGCCGCGCCATGCGCGCGAGCTTCCAGCGCGAGATGGACGTGGTCGAATCGAGCCTGTCATTCCTGGCGTCGGTCGGCTCCGTGTCGCCGTACGTGGGCCTGTTTGGCACCGTGTGGGGCATCATGCACGCGTTCACCGGCTTTGCGGGCATGGAGCAGGTCACGCTGGCCACCGTGGCGCCTGGCATTGCCGAAGCCCTGGTGGCCACCGCCATCGGCCTGTTTGCCGCCATCCCCGCTGTGATCGCCTACAACCGCTTTGCCCGCGACATCGACCGCGTGGCCACGCACCAGGAGACCTTCATCGAAGAGTTCTCCAACATCCTGCAGCGCAATCTGGGCGCCCAGCCCGCACCCGCAGGCCATACGGCCTCGGGCCACTGAGCACGGAGGCCCACATGCCCGCCATGGCATCCCGCGGTCGAGGCCGCCGCACCATCAACGAGATCAACATGGTCCCGTTCATCGACGTCATGCTGGTGCTGCTCATCATCTTTATGGTGACGGCGCCCATGTTGACGCCGGGCGTTGTTGATGTGCCCAGCGTGGGCAAAGGCAAGAACATGCCCAAGGTGGTGGCCCAGGTCATCGTCAACAAGGACGGCACGCTGCAGTTCAAGACGCCCGAAGCCACACGCAGTCTGAACCAGCGAGAGATCGGCGACGCGGCCAGCCGCTGGCAGAAGGCCCAGGGTGCTGATAGCGCCAGTGCCGTGGTCATCAGCGCCGACAAGGGCGTGCAGTACGAAAACGTGGTGAAAGCCATGGATGCCTTGCAAAAGGCGGGCGTGCAACGCGTGGGTCTTTCCGTCAAACAGGGTGGTTGAACCGAACGCACGCCCGCCGCTCTGAAGCCCATGCACGCCCACAACGACCGCGACCAGTTTTCCCCGCCCCGCCCCCCGGCACGCTTGCGCGCCATTTCACTGGCGGTGCTGGTGCATGTCGTGCTCATCGGTGCGCTCACCTGGGGCGTGAACTGGAAGAACAGCGCCGACCAGCCTGCGGTGGAGGCCGAACTGTGGGCTGCGGTGCCCCAGCATGCCGCACCACGCGCCGTGGAGCCCCCGCCGCCGCCACCCGCTCCCCCGGAAGTGCGTCCGCCCGCTCCGCCACCACCACCACCGCCCCCCCGCGCCGTGGAGCCGCCCGACACGCGCGAGGCGGACATCGCCATTGAACGCGAAAAAAAGCGCCTGGAGCAGGAGAAGAAGGCGCGCGAGCAGCAGTTGGAACGTGAAAAGCGCGACCGTGAGCGCAAGGAAGACGAACGCCGCGACCGCCTGGAGCAGGAAAAGAAGGAACGCCTGCAAAAGGAGAAGGAAAAAGAAAAGGAACAGCGCGAAAAGCAGCTGGCTGAGCAGAAGAAGGCCGAGCAGGACAAGCAAAAGAAGCTGGCCGAAGACAAGCGCAAGGCGGACGAAGCCGCCAAGCGCAAGGCCGACGCGGAGGCTAAACAGCTGGCAGAACAGCGGGAAGCCAACCTGCGCCGCCTCCAGGGCCTGGCGAGGGCCACGGGCGGCGAGAACGCCACAGGCACAGCCCAGCGCAGCGCTGGTCCGTCGGGCAGCTATGGCGGCAAGGTTGCAGCCAAGGTCAAGCCCAACATCGTGTACCCCGACGCGATCTCAGGCAACCCGCGCGCCGAGGTGGAAGTCCGCCTTTCGCCCGATGGCACCATCGTGGGCAAACGCCTGGTGCAGTCCAGCGGCAACAAGGCCTGGGATGACGCAGTGCTCCGCGCCCTGGATAAGACCGAGACCCTGCCGCGCGATGTGGATGGCCGCGTGCCGCCTTCATTGACCATTGGCTTCAGGCCACAGGACTGAGCCTCCACAAAAAAAAGCGCCCGGTAGTACCGGGCGCTCTTTTTTTAGAGCATTTTTAGCCTCTAGCGCTTTGTAGACAAGCGCAAACAGCTATACAAACAATAGCAAATCTCTGCCCCTTACCGGTCCCGGCGCTCCATGCGCCGATTCAGGTTCAGCGCGCCCAGCGTGCAGGCCACGCCCGACAGTAAATACACCGTGACCGCCAGCAGCCCGAACTGGGCCGACAGGTACAGGGCCACCAGCGGTGCAAACGCGGCGCCAATGATCCAGGCAAGGTCTGCCGAGAGAGCGGCGCCCGTGTAGCGGTACTGGGGCGAAAAATTGGCCGTGACCGTGCCCGACGCCTGGCCATACGACAAGCCCAGCAGCACAAAACCCAGTAGCAGGAACATGGTGCTGCCCACCTCGCCCGAGTTGAGCAGCACGGGGGCCATGAAGCTGAACACACCGATCAACACCGCCATGCCGCCCAGCAGCTTGCGGCGGCCCAGGTGGTCCGACAGCCAGCCAGACACCATGATGGCCCCCGCTGCCAGAAAGGCGCCTACGATCTGCACGCCCAGAATCTGGGTCACCGGCTGGTCCGAATACAGCGTGATCCAAGACAGCGGGAACACCGTGACCAGGTGGAACAGCGCAAAGCTCGCCAGCGCGGCAAAAGCACCCAGCACCACATTGCTGCCTTCGTCACGTATCACACGGCTCACAGGCACGGGCTGCAGTTCACGCTCTTGCAGCAGCTCGGCGTATGACTGCCCCACCACCAGGCGCAGGCGGGCAAACAGGGCCACCACGTTCACGGCAAAGGCCACGAAGAAGGGATAACGCCAGCCCCAGGCCAGAAATTCCTGCACGCTGAGGCTGCTGTACAGATAGGCAAACAGACCCGCCGCCAGCACAAACCCGACAGGCGCGCCCAATTGCCCGATCATGGCAAACCAGCCCCGCCGTTCCTTGGGCGCCGACATGGCCAGCAGCGACGGCAGGCCGTCCCACGAACCGCCGAGCGCCAGACCCTGGCCAATGCGCAGGATCAGCAGCGCCACCACCGCAGTCAGGCCCGCGTCCTTGTAGCCCGGCAAGAACGCCATCCCCACCGTGCACACGCCCAGCAGGAACAGTGCAATGGTCAGCTTGGTGCCCCGGCCCCAGCGCCGCTGGATGGCCATGGAAATGGCCGTGCCCACCGGGCGCACGACAAAAGCGACCGCCAGCAGCGCAAACGCCATCAGCGTGCCATCCAGGCGCGAGAGGAATGGAAAGAGGAAGGACGGGAAGACGAGAACGCAGGCGATCCCGAAAACGAAGAAGTCGAAATACTCGGACGAGCGTCCGATGATCACGCCCACAGCAATTTCGCTGGGGGTCACGTCTTCATGCGTATCAGCCCGCGAGAGAGAGGCGGGGCTTTCTTCAAAGCCGGCCGCAGGGTAAGTGGCAGAGGCGGGGCTGCTCATGAACAGGGCTCCTTGTCGTTGTTTGGATAAGACATTCTGGTTCTACACGCAAGTTTGATCTGGGACAAGTGCGGTTTCACTATGCCGTGTGCAGGACAACACCGCAGGGGCCGGAAATGCACCAAAGTGGGGCGCATTACTTTGACCTTGGACAAAATGTCCAATGTACAAAAAAGCTAGGACTATTACATTCGACGGCACTTCGTTATCCGCGTTTACCCTTAAACGCCTTGGTTGCGCCTGTCACATGTCCAAACTACCTTTACCTCGCGTGCCTGTCTGGCTCGCCGCCATGGCCGCCCTGGGCAGCCTGGCTGGCTGCAGCAAGGCGGTCGTCCTCAACCCCGCCGGCGACATTGCGGCCCAGCAAGGCCACATGGTCATCCAGGCCACGCTGCTGATGCTGATCATCATCGTTCCGGTGATTGCCCTCACCCTGTGGTTTGCCTGGAAGTACCGCCAGAACAACACTGCCAACACCGAGGCCGACTACGATCCCGACTGGCACCACTCCACCACGCTGGAGCTGGTGATCTGGACCGTGCCGCTCTTGATCGTCATCGCCCTCGGCGCCCTGACCTGGATCGGCACCCACAAGCTCGACCCCTACCGCCCGCTGGACCGCATCTCGGCCAGCAAACCGCTGGACGCCCAATCCACCCCCATGGAAGTGCAGGTGGTGGCCATGGACTGGAAGTGGCTGTTCTTCTACCCTGAGCTGGGCATTGCCACCGTGAATGAACTGGCTGCGCCGGTGGACCGCCCCATCCTGTTCAAGCTCACGGCCACGTCCACGATGAACGCGTTTTACGTGCCCGACCTCGCCGGCATGATCTACGCGATGCCCGGCATGCAGACCGAGCTGAACGCCGTGATCAACCAACCGGGCGTGTACAAGGGCATGTCCTCGCACTACAGCGGCGCTGGCTTCTCGGGCATGACGTTCAAGTTCCATGGCCTGAGCGAGAGCGACTTCGCGCAGTGGGTGGCCAAGACCAAGTCCGAAGGCAAGCCACTTACACGCCAGGCCTACATGGACCTGGCCAAGCCAAGCGAGCGCGACCCCGTGCAGCGCTTTGCCAGCGTGGAAGAAGGCCTGTATGACAAGGTACTGAACCGCTGTGTCGAAGACGGCAAGATGTGCATGCACCACATGATGGCCATCGACGAGAACGGCGGTGACGCCTATGTGCGCGCCGTGGGCCTGAATCTGCCGCAGGACGTATGCACCTCGCAGAACGCCGCCCAGGTGGTGGCCAGCCTGGAAGCCCGCCACGCACCGCGCGCCAACTCCGCCCAATGATCCGCCCTTGATTTGCCATGTCGGCGCCCGTGCCAAGCGGGTGTTGGCATCTTCCAAAGACCTTTATGTCCTCCGCACCTGATACCGCATCCCATTGGGCCCTGGGCCGAATCACCTGGGATTCCATACCGATGGCGCACGAGCCCATCGTGCTCTGGACCTTTGTCGCCACCGTGCTGGGTGGCCTGGCCGTGATGGCCGCCATCACCAAATTCCGCCTGTGGGGCACGCTGTGGCGCGACTGGATCTGCAGCATCGACCACAAGCGCATCGGCATCATGTACATGATCCTCGGCCTCGTGATGCTGCTGCGCGGCTTTGCCGACGCCGTGATGATGCGCCTGCAGCAGGCCATGGCCTTTGGCGACAACATGGGCTACCTGCCGCCGCACCACTATGACCAGATCTTCACCGCCCACGGCGTGATCATGATCTTCTTCGTGGCGATGCCACTGGTCACGGGCCTCATGAACTACCTCGTGCCGCTGCAGATCGGCGCGCGCGACGTATCGTTCCCGTTCCTCAACAACTTCAGCTTCTGGATGACCACGGCAGGCGCGATCCTGGTGATGGTGTCGCTGTTCCTGGGCGAGTTCTCCACATCCGGCTGGCTGGCACTGTCCAACTTGGGGGCGCAGGACCCCGGCGTGGGGCTCGACTACTACATCTGGGCCCTGCAGATTGCGGGGGTGGGCACCACGCTCTCGGGCATCAACCTGATCGTCACCATCATCAAGATGCGCGCCCCCGGCATGAACCTGATGCGCATGCCCGTCTTCACCTGGACTGCCCTGTGCACCAACGCGCTGATCGTGGCCTCGTTCCCGGTGCTGACGGCAGCGCTCGTACTGATGTCGCTGGACCGCTATGTCGGCACCAACTTCTTCACGAACGACCTGGGCGGCAACGCCATGCTGTACGTGAACCTGATCTGGATCTGGGGCCACCCCGAGGTCTACATCCTGATCCTGCCGTGCTTTGGCATCTTCTCTGAAGTGGTGGCCACGTTCTGCAAGAAGCGGCTGTTCGGCTACACCTCCATGGTCTACGCCACGGTGGTGATCACCATCCTGTCGTACCTGGTGTGGCTGCACCACTTCTTCACCATGGGCTCGGGTGCGAGCGTGAATACCTTCTTTGGCATCACCACGATGATCATCTCGATCCCCACGGGCGCGAAGATCTTCAACTGGCTGTTCACCATGTACAAGGGCCGCATCCGCTTCGAGCTGCCCATGATGTGGACCGTGGCCTTCATGGTGACCTTTGCCATTGGCGGCATGACCGGCGTGCTGCTGGCCGTGCCCCCGGCCGACTTCGTGCTGCACAACAGCCTGTTCCTGATCGCCCACTTCCACAACGTGATCATCGGTGGTGTGCTGTTCGGGCTGTTCGCTGGCATCAACTACTGGTATCCCAAGGCCTTTGGCTACAAGCTCGACCGCACCTGGGGCGTGCGCTCCTTCTGGCTGTGGGTGGTGGGCTTCTGGGTGGCGTTCGGCCCGCTGTATGTGCTCGGTCTGATGGGTGTCACGCGCCGCGCCAACCATTTTGAAGACCCGTCGCTGCAGATCTGGTTCGTGATCGCCGCCATCGGCGCCGCAATGATTGCTGCGGGCATCGCCTGCTTCCTGATCCAGATCGTGGTGAGCTACCTCAAGCGCGACCAGCTGCGCGACCACACGGGCGACCCGTGGGATGCGCGCACGCTCGAATGGGCCACCTCGTCGCCCCCGCCCGACTACAACTTTGCCTTCACCCCCGTCGTGCATGAAATCGATGCGTGGTGGGACATGAAGAAGCATGGATACCAGCGCCCGCTCGCCGGCTTTGCGCCCATCCACATGCCTGCCAACACCGGCTCGGGCGCGGTCATCTCGGCCTTGTCGCTGGTCTTTGGCTTCGCGCTGATCTGGCACATGTGGCTGCTTGCGGGCGTTTCGTTCGCGGCGCTGCTGCTGGCTTCGATCATCCACACGTTCAACTACAAGCGTGACTTCTACATCCCGGCGTCCCAAGTCGCCGCCACCGAAGAAGCCCGCACACTCCAACTGGCACGCCATGTCTGAACTCCGCCTCAACGCTGGCGCCGCCGCAGGCGCCCTGGCCCCGCGCGACTATCACCTTGCGCACGAGCCCCATCCTGAAAACGGCACCGCACTGGGCTTCTGGCTCTACCTGATGAGCGACTGCCTCATCTTTGCCGCCCTGTTTGCCACCTATGGCGTGCTGGGCCGCAGCTATGCGGCCGGCCCCACCGGTGCGCAGCTGTTCGACCTGACGCTGGTGGCCATCAACACGGCCTTCCTGCTGCTGTCGTCCATCACCTTCGGTTTTGCCATGCTGCGCAAGCAGCAAAAGGATGTGAAAGGCACGCTGCTGTGGCTGGCCGTCACGGGCTTCTTCGGCCTGTGCTTCCTGGGCCTCGAACTCTATGAGTTTGCCCACCTGATCCACCAGGGTGCCACGCCCCAGCGCAGCGCCTTCCTGTCGGCCTTCTTCACGCTGGTGGGCACCCACGGCCTGCACGTGACCTTTGGTCTGATCTGGCTGGTGGTGCTGATGGTGCAGATCGGCAAACACGGCCTGATCCCTGCCAACACCCGCCGCCTGATGTGCCTGTCGATGTTCTGGCACTTTCTGGACGTGGTCTGGATTGGCGTCTTCACCTTTGTGTACCTGATGGGAGTGCTGTAACTATGAGCGCACAACACACAACACACGCACACGGCGCGCATGACCATGGCGGCCACGACCACCACGGCGACGCGGAACCGCACAGCAGCCTGCGCGACTACACGATCGGCTTCGTGCTCTCGGTCATCCTCACGGCCATTCCCTTCTGGCTCGTCATGGCCAAGGTCATCGCCGACCGCAACACCGCCGTGCTGGTGCTGGGCGGCTTCGCCGTGATCCAGATCCTGGTGCACATGGTGTATTTCCTGCACATGAACGGCAAGGTCGAAGGCGGCTGGACCATGCTGTCCACCATCTTCACCGTGGTGTTCGTAGCCATTGCCATTGCGGGCACGCTGTGGGTCATGTTCCACATGAACGCGAACATGATGCCCGAGCATCCCACCCCCACGCCCGCAACGCATGAGGCGCCGGGCCACTCGACGCCCTGATGCCATTCCACCCCACAGCCCCGGTCCCCCAGTCCCGGCGGCTTCGCCAGGCGGTGCTCGCAGTTGTGGGCATCGCCTTGTTTTTGGGCTTTATCGCGCTGGGTACCTGGCAGGTGCAGCGCCGCGCATGGAAGCTCGCGTTGATCGAGCGCGTCGATCAACGCGTGCACGCTGCTCCTGTACCCCTGCCCTCCCGCCCAGAGTGGCCCCAGGTGAGTGCGGCCAGCCACGAATACCTGCCCGTCACCGCGCAGGGCCGGTGGCTGCCCGAGAAAACCGTGCTTACCCAGGCCCTGACCGAGCTCGGCTCGGGCTTCTGGGTGATGACGCCCTTGCAGCTGGATGATGGCGCGCAGGTGCTGGTGAACCGGGGTTTTGTGCCGCAGGAGCAGCGCGCCCAATGGCTGGCAAAGCCTATGCCCGCCTCCATCCCCCCTACCTCCACCACCGCGACTGTCCAGGGCCTGCTGCGCATGAGCGAGCCTGACGGTGGTTTTCTGCGCACCAATGCCCCGGCTGAGCAGCGCTGGTACTCGCGCGACATTGCGGCCATCGGCCATTGGCTGCAGTTGCCCGAGACTGCCCCCTTCTTCATCGATGCGGGGTTGCCTCCCGCACCAGGCGCCGCTGCGCCCCCGGCAGCGGACACCAGTTGGCCGCGCGCTAACATGACGGTGATCCGTTTCCATAACAGCCACCTGGTCTACGCACTGACCTGGTACGGTCTGGCCCTCATGGTTGCGGGTGCTGGCTGGTATGTGGCACGCTACGAGCGCCGCCTGCGCGGCTTTGCGCGCCCTGCCACCACCTTCGCCCCTGATGACACCTCTTCGTCCTGATACTGCGACCGCCGCGCCGCAGCGCAACGCACGCTCGGCCGATGCCGCCGCAGGCATCAAGAACCTGCAGCAGCTGATCGAGCTGCGCTGGATTGCCGTGGTCGGCCAGGTGTTCACCATCGAGATGGCGCACTACAGCCTGAACCTCACGCTGCCTGTGCGCGAGATGCTGCTGGTGGTGGGCTGCCTGGCGGTGTTCAACGTGGTGAGCCTGCTGCGGCTGCGCACCGGTGTGATGGTGCGCAATGTGGAGCTTTTTCTGGCCCTGCTGATCGATGTGGCCGTGCTCACAGTGCAGCTGTACCTGAGCGGGGGCACCAGCAACCCATTCGTCTTCCTGTACCTGCTGCAGATCACGCTGGGGGCCGTGCTGCTGCGCGGCGCCTACATCTGGTCCATCGTGATCATCACGCTGCTGTGTTTTGGCGTGCTGGCCACACACCACCTGCCCCTGGAGTTGCCGCAGGACCTGCACCAGGGCCTGTCGAGCCTTTACGTGATCGGGTTGCTGGTGTGCTTTGTGCTCAACGCCACGCTGGTGGTGGTCTTCATCACCCGCATCAACCTGAACCTGCGTGAACGCGATGCGCGCCTGGCCGCAGCACGCCGCCGCCGCGTGGAAGAAGAGCACATCGTGCGCATGGGCCTGCTGGCCTCAGGCGCGGCCCACGAGCTGGGCACGCCGCTGTCCACGCTGGCCGTGATCCTGGGGGACTGGCAGCACGACAAGCAGCTGGCGGCCTACCCAGCGCTGAAGGAAGACATCGACGAAATGCAGGCCCAGGTGCAGCGCTGCAAGAGCATCGTGAGCGGCATCCTGCTTTCGGCCGGAGAGACACGCGGCGAAGCCTCCATGCAGACCACCGTGCGCACTTTTGTGGATGCCCTGGCAGAAGAATGGCGCAGCACCCGGTCGATGCCGCAGTTCATCTACGACAACGACTTCGGCGCGGATACGCCCATGGTGTCTGACACCACGCTCCAGCAGATGGTTTTCAATGTGCTGGACAATGCACGCGACGCCTCGCCTGGCTGGGTGCGCCTGGCCGTCACCCGCAACGCCGATGCACTGCGCATCACGGTGACCGACGCAGGGCCGGGCTTTGCCCCCGACATGCTGGCCAAGCTGGGCACGCCCTACCAGTCCTCCAAAAACCGCCCCGGCGGTGGGCTGGGCCTGTACCTTGTGCTCAACGTGGCACGCACGCTGGGTGGCAGCGTGGCGGCACGCAACCGCCCCGAAGGGGGTGCCGAAGTAACCATCGAACTGCCACTGGCGGCGATCGCACTGCCTGAAGCCAAAGCCTGAAGCCATGAGCCCTACCGACGACGAAGAACGAGAACAAGCGCAACCACTGCTGCTCATCGTGGAAGATGACGAGGCCTTTGCCCGCACGCTCGCCCGTTCTTTCGAACGGCGCGGCTACCGCGTGCTGCAGGCTGCCAGCCTGCCCGAGGTCGAAACCCTGCTCGCACAACACACGCCCGGCTTTGCGGTGGTGGACCTCAAGCTCAAGGGCGAAGCCTCGGGCCTGGCCTGCGTGCAAAAGCTGCATGCCGCAAGCGAAGACATGCTGATCGTGGTGCTGACCGGCTTTGCCAGCATTGCCACCGCCGTGGAGGCCGTGAAACTGGGCGCCTGCCACTACCTCGCCAAGCCGTCCAATACCGACGACATCGAGGCCGCTTTTGGCCTGAAGGCGGGCAACACCGAAGTGGAGCTGACCAACCGCTCCAGTTCCATCAAGACGCTGGAATGGGAGCGCATCAATGAGGTGCTGGCAGAAACCGGCTTCAATCTCTCGGAAGCGGCAAGGCGCCTGGGCATGCACCGCCGCACCCTGACCCGCAAGCTGGAGAAGAAACAAGTTCGTTAGGCGGGCGCCGGAACCAGGGCTCAATATTTCAAGAAAATTGGCCACTAGCGCTTAAAGGGCCTCATTGTTAGCTATATTTTTTATAACAAAACTCATGAAGACAGCCATCAACCGCCTCGGCCCATCCATAGACACCCTTTGCGCCTGAGGCCTGGCCTCACATCAGCGCTGGCGCTGCACCAGCCAGTGCTCCGCCTCTTGCTGCTTTCCAAACCGCGCCCAATCCAGCGCATTCTTGCCATGCGGGTATTTGCGCCAAAGGTCCACACCCCGCACCTCCAACCACTCCAGCGCCTGGATGTGCCCTTTGGCAGCAGCCAGCATCGCAGGCGTCTCGCCCCGGCTTGCGGGCGCAGGCTCGTCCAGGGGCTGCCCCTGTTCGGCCAGCCACTGCAAACAAGGCACACAACCACTTTGCGCCGCCATATGCGCCGGGCCCCAGTCCCACCGGTTGCGGGCCGCCAGGCTGGCCCCGGCCTGCACCAGGCGTTGGGCGGCAGCGAGGTGGCCGCCATAGAAGGCGCGCAACAACGCAGTGTCTCCACGCTCGCTGTCTTTGTGTGTCTGGCGAAGGTCGGGCTGGGCGCCAGCCTGCAACAGCAGCTCGATGTGTTCCAGCTGCCCCCGGTGGGCCGCCAGCATGAGCACGGACGAGCCGCTGGGCGCGAGCAGGTTGGGGTTGGCGCCTGCTGCCAGGGCTGCGCCCAGGGCCCGGGCATCACCGGCGTCCTGCGCGTCGAGCAGCGCGTCGTCCGCTGCAGAATACGACGCAGGTGGCTGTACGGCGGCGGCGACGGGCGCAGCCGATGGCCCGGGCAGAGCCGGGCGCACCAGGCCGACAAGGGACGCCCCCCAGATCCACCAGGCCAGAGCAACTGCCAGCAGCAGGAATCCCCAGGCGGGGCGCGAATGCACGGCGCGGGCAGGCCGCTGTGCGCCAGGGCTGAAATGGCCCCGGCGGTGCGACCAGGCCCGCGCGATGGATTGGCCCAGCGCAGTGGCAGCCCCTTCGCCACTGACGCCGGGGGTCAATCGAACCAGGGTGCCATCGCGCTCGTGCGCATAGACAGCGAAGTAAGGGGTCTCGCTGGCGCCGCTGCCGGTGGAATACAGCAGCTTGTGCACCAGACTCTGGCTGGCCTGCCCAGGCAGGGCGTCTGCCCGCGACCACAGCGCAGAGTAGCGGCGCACGGTGAGGCCCTCATCCCGCACAGACAGAGTCCAGCGGCAGGTGGCAGCCTGCAGGACAAAGGCGACCAGCAGCCACCAGGCGCCGGTGGCCACAAAGAATGGTGGCAATGCGATGCCGCCAGAGCCGAAACGGCCGTTCAGAAAGGCCTCCACTACAAGACCCGCCAGCACCAGGCCTGCAGCCCAGCGCCAGCCGCGACGGCTGAATTCAAACTGCCACGCACGCGGGGTCTCCAGCAGCGTAACGGAAGCGGGCAGGAGCAAGGCGCCCTCACCATCCAGGCCCGCTTCTCCTTCTCCGTGGGCCGGATCAGCGGGCGCGATGGGGGTCACTTTCTTCCAGATAGCGCGCCGGTCAAAGCGATCGGCCTGCTCGTGGCCAAACGCCTGTGGGGCCGCCTGCACGGGCACGTCGTAGGTCAGCTCTACGTCCCCGCCCGGGGTGCGCAGCAACTCCAGCCGCCAGTCCACACGTTCACCAGAGCGCTGCGCGCCGTGCGGGGGCGCGTCGGGTGGCAGGTCAAAACGTGCCGTCAGCCGCAGCCCGCCATCGTCCGTGGGCTGCACACGCGCGGTTTCAGAGAAAGACTCCACACAACGCTCCGGCGAACCGGAGCTCGATTCATCCACCCGGTACTGGGCCAGGCGCAGCTGCAGCTGCTGGCCCTGCTGGTAGGCGGCGGCACGCTCGGGCAGGAGCAGTGTCATCTCGACCGGGTGGCCCGCACGCGGGACTGTGGGCAGTGCGGTCAGCTCTGCGCCCGCGTAGCGCCAGGCCCTGTGGGTATGGCGCACCGACAGGGCCACCAGCCCCAGGCCGATCATCACGAAGAGGGAGATGAAGGCCTTGGCAAACCAGGGGGCGCTGGATTGGGTCCACAGCAAGGCCGCCATAGGGAACGCAATACCGCACCAGAAGATGGTGAAAAACCAGATGGCACCCACCGAAGTGCCGGAAGCGCCCTTCGCGAACAAGCTGGTGGGCGACGAGCCCGGCTGCAGGCCACCCCTGCCAGCTTCCGGCGATGCCCCACCGGCCCTGGCCAGACCCAGCAGGGTGTGCAGAAAGAACCAGGCCGCCACCAGCCCCACCAAGGTAAAAACCAGGGCAAACGGAATGCGGAAAATCTGCAGCGACCAGCGGATGGAGGGATCGATAAGCGACTGCGACGGATCGTGGGGATTGACCAGGACCGTGATGCCCTGCCCCCGTGCCTGCGCGCTCTGAAGACGCCCCGCCCACTGCCGTGGCCAGTCGTCGATGTTGTCGCTGTTGCCCCGCGCGTCCAGGCCGACGCGGGTGCCTTCGTAAGCCTTGCCCGCCACCTGATAGCGGTAGCGGGCCTGCACTTCGTAGGTGGCGCCATCGCTGCTGTGGTGCGTCTTGAGTTCAGCCGACAGGACTTCGGCCTGCACAGGCTGCCAGCCACGCACCTGCAGGGCAGTATCGAGCGTACGGGCGAGGGGCTTGAGCCCGGCGTGGTAGCCGCCCAACCCAAACCCCAGAGCGAAGACCGCGCTGATCAGCAGCGCCGCGAGGCGTGCCCCTACGCTGCTGGTCTTGTCGGCATTGTTTTTCTCTCTTGCCATGGATGTCCCCCCATTTCGTTTTGTTTTTATGGCTGGAGCATAGCGACGAAATCATGACATTTGCGTGACAAAAACACGTCCATTGCGTGACACGCCGTGGCATGGCTTGGCGATTGCGTGGTTTGCAACAAACATCCAGCGCCAAAAAAAAAGCGGCTCCGAAGAGCCGCTTTTTGCTGGTCCATCCATCCCCGAGGGGAAGGATCAGGCGGTCACGCCGTCTGCCACTTCCTTGAACTCGGCGATCTGGTCGAAGTTCATGTACTTGTAGATCTTTTCGCCGTTCTGGTTGATGACACCGATGTCTGCCAAGTACTCTTCCTTGGAAGGAATGCGACCCAGCTTGGAGCAGATGGCCGAGAGTTCGGCCGAGCCCAGGTACACGTTGGTGTTCTTGCCCAGACGATTGGGGAAATTGCGCGTGCTGGTGGACATCACGGTAGCGCCTTCCTTCACCTGCGCCTGGTTGCCCATGCACAGCGAGCAGCCGGGCATTTCCATGCGGGCACCGGCCGCGCCGAACACGCCGTAGTGGCCTTCTTCGGTGAGCTGGTGCGCATCCATCTTCGTGGGCGGGGCCATCCACAGCTTGACGGGGATGTCCTTCTTGCCTTCGAGCAGCTTGGAGGCTGCACGGAAGTGGCCGATGTTGGTCATGCACGAGCCGATGAACACTTCGTCGATGGCAGCACCCGCCACGTCCGACAGCGTCTTGGCGTCGTCGGGATCGTTGGGGCAGCACACGATGGGTTCGGTGATCTCGGCCAGGTCGATCTCGATGACGGCCGCGTACTCGGCATCTTCATCAGGTGCCAGCAGCTGGGGGTTGGCCAGCCAGGCTTCCATGGCCTTGATGCGGCGGCCGATGGTGCGCGCGTCGGCATAGCCCTGGGCGATCATGTTCTTGAGCAGCACGATGTTCGAGTTGATGTACTCGATCACGGGTTCCTTGTTCAGGCGCACCGTGCAGCCAGCGGCAGAGCGCTCGGCCGAGGCGTCAGACAGTTCGAACGCTTGCTCGACCTTCATGTCAGGCAGGCCTTCGATTTCCAGGATGCGGCCCGAGAAGATGTTCTTCTTGCCCTGCTTGGCCACTGTGAGCAGGCCTTGCTTGATGGCGTACAGCGGAATCGCGTGCACCAGGTCACGCAGCGTGACGCCGGGCTGCATCTGGCCCTTGAAGCGCACCAGCACCGACTCAGGCATGTCCAGGGGCATCACGCCCGTGGCTGCGGCGAACGCCACCAGGCCAGAACCTGCAGGGAAGCTGATGCCGATAGGGAAACGCGTATGCGAGTCGCCGCCTGTTCCCACGGTGTCGGGCAGCAGCATGCGGTTGAGCCAGCTGTGGATGATGCCGTCGCCAGGCTTGAGCGAGATGCCGCCGCGCGTGCTGATGAAGTCAGGCAGCTCGTGGTGCATCTTCACGTCCACAGGCTTGGGGTACGCAGCCGTGTGGCAGAAGGACTGCATCACCAGATCGGAGCTGAAGCCCAGGCAGGCCAGGTCCTTGAGTTCGTCGCGGGTCATGGGTCCGGTGGTGTCCTGCGAGCCCACCGAGGTCATACGGGGTTCGCAGTAGGTGCCGGGCACCACACCCAGGCCTTCGGGCAGTCCGCAGGCGCGGCCGACCATCTTCTGGGCCAGCGTGAAACCCTTGCCGGTGGCGGCAGGCACTTGCGGCAGGCGGAACAGCGTGGAAGGCGGCAGGCCCAGGGCTTCGCGGGCCTTGGCAGTCAGGCCACGGCCAATGATCAGCGGAATGCGGCCACCGGCACGCACTTCGTCGAACAGGACTTCGCTCTTGACTTCGAATTCGGCAATCACGTTACCGTCCTTGAGCGCCTTGCCAGCGTAGGGCAGCAGTTCGATCTCGTCGCCCATGTGCATCTGGCTCACGTCCAGTTCGATGGGCAGTGCACCAGCGTCTTCCATGGTGTTGTAGAAGATGGGCGCAATCTTGCTGCCCAGGCACACGCCGCCGAAGCGCTTGTTGGGCACGAACGGGATGTCTTCGCCCGTGAACCACAGCACGCTGTTGGTGGCGGACTTGCGGCTCGAACCCGTGCCGACCACGTCGCCCACGTAGGCCACCAGGTTGCCACGCGCGCGCAGGTCTTCGATGAACTTCACCGGGCCGCGCTTGCCGTCTTCTTCGGGCGTGATGCCGTCGCGCTTGTTCTTGAGCATGGCCAACGCGTGCAGCGGGATGTCGGGGCGGCTCCACGCGTCCGGTGCGGGCGACAGGTCGTCGGTATTGGTTTCGCCAGTGACCTTGAGCACGGTGAGCTTGATGCTCTGGGGCACTTCCGGGCGGCTGGTGAACCACTCGGCATCGGCCCAGCTTTGCAGCACGGCCTTGGCGAAGGTGTTGCCCTTGTCGGCCTTTTCCTTGACGTCATGGAACTGATCGAACATGAGCAGCGTCTTCTTGAGCGCTTCGGCGGCGACGGAGGCCACCGCAGCGTCGTCCAGCAGGTCGATCAGGGGGGTGAGGTTGTAGCCGCCCAGCATGGTGCCCAAAAGCTGCGTGGCGCGCTCGCGGCCAATCAGCGTGCACACCTCCGTACCGTGCGCCACGGCAGCCAGGTAGCTGGCCTTGACCTTGGCGGCGTCGTCCACACCGGCAGGCACGCGGTGCGTGATCAGGTCCACCAGCGTGGCTTCTTCGCCCGCAGGGGGGTTCTTGAGCAGCTCGATCAGCTCGCCCGTCTGCTTGGCGGTCAGCGGCAGGGGCGGGATGCCGAGGGCGGCGCGCTCGGCCACGTGGTCACGGTAGGCTTTCAACATCATTTTTCTCCGGTTGCGTTCTAAAGTGGGGCGGCGTGCAGCGCGGCGGCGTTTTTCGATAGCCAGGGCGCCTGCATGCGCGGGGTCGTGCGGTTTTCTGCTCTGTGGCGCTGCGCTGGTGAAGGGCTTACTTCAGGGGTTCCAGCACACTCACGGGCGGGTTTTTCTTGATGGCCTCGGCCACCACCACCTGCTGCGGGCTCATGCATTCGTCGGCCAGGCGTTGACCCAGCTTCTGGTTCATCAGCATGGACTTGTTGGCGATCTGCAGCCAGACGGCGCCACCCTTCTGGTCTTCCAGGCGCACCGTGCCCGTGGTGGTAGCGACGGGGGCCATGAAGTACTTGAAGCCCTTGCCTTCCACATGGAAGTGGCCTGGGCTCGCGGGCTCGGCGGTCACGGTGACAAAGGCACCGAGTTCGCAGGGAATGCGGCCCACGTGCACACGTTCGGCAATGGCCAGTTCTTCGGGGGACAGCGCGGCTTCGGCAGCAATGATGCCGGTGGCCACCTGGTTCGCCGCGCTCTTGAGCTGGCTGCGGCTGCTGGTGCCTTCGGTTTTGGCTACCGAAGATTTCTTGGCGGCAGGCGCCTTGTCCGCAGCCTTGGCAGACTTCGTATCGGACTTGGCAGCGGGCTTTGCTGCAGGTTTGGCGGCAGCCTTGGTCTCGGGTTTGGCTTCGGTCTTGGCAGGGGTTTGCGCCAGGACGAGGGCTGGAGCCAGCAGCATCAGGGCAGAGGCGATAAAGGATTTCATGGGAGGTCCTGCGTGGAAAAATTCAGGAATGTTCACAACGGAACGGAGGCCGACGCGCCAAACCAATGGCGCACGGCAAGAGGAAGTGTGCGCCCGGTACGGTGGGCGCGCTCCAGCACCTGCCAGTAAAAGCGATAACTGGCGCGGTCGTGCAACGTGCCTTCAAAGCTGATGGGAGCCCAATCAGAATCTGCGGCAGCAGCTATTATTTTTGAAGCAACTTCGATGTCATCCTGCTGAGGCGCAAACGCCTGCAGGATGGGTCGGATCTGTGCGGGATGGATGCTCCACATGCGGGTATAGCCCAGCTCGCGCGCGGCACGGCTGGCGGCGCCTTGCATGGCCACCGTATCGGCGAACTCCGTCACCACACAGTGCGATGGCACCTTGCCGTGGGCATGGCAGGCAGCGGCAATCTCCAGCTTGGCACGCACCACCAGTGGGTGCGAAAACTGCCCCGCCGAAGTCATGCCATGCGCAGGGATGGCGCCACCATGGGCCGACACAAAATCCATGAGGCCAAAACTCAGGCTCTGCACGCGCGGGTGGGCTGCGATTTCAAAAGCACGGTGCACCGCAGCAGGGGATTCGATGAGGACATGGATCGGTACCGGGGCGGCAGAGGCTTTCTCCAGCGCCCGCTCCGCTGCCAGTACGTCGTCCACAGATTCCACCTTGGGAACCATGATGTGGCTGAGCCGATGGCCTGCTTCGCCCGCTATCGTGGCGACATCGTTGGCGAATGCCGGGTGGTCCACCGCGTGGACCCGGGCGGCCACGCGGGCACCGGGTGCAGCGCCCAGGGCCAGACGGGCAACCAGCCGGGCGTGGTCGGCTTCAAGGCCGACGGGGGCGCCGTCTTCGCAATCGAGGGTGACATCAAAGACGCAGGTACCGAACTCCTGCGTCATCTCGGCCTGCAGCTGCAGGCTCTTGCGCATGCGCGCTTCGACGCCGCTGTAGTGGTCACAGACCGGCAGGAAGCCTGTCTGCGCCTGGGCGCCCAGCAACACATCGCGTGGATGGGATGGCGCAGCGCCCTGCCCCTGCGCGGGGACCCGGGCGGCCCGAAGGCCCGATGCCTGTGGCGTCGGCTGCATGGCGCTCACCTGGTTTACAGCAGGTGCTTGACGCCGTCTTGCTCGCCTTGCAGCTCAGCCAGCGTGATGTTGATGCGCTCTTGCGAGAACGCGTCGATTTCCAGACCTTCAACGATCTTGTACTCGCCGTTTTCGCACGTCACGGGGAAACCGAACATGGTGTCCTTGGGGATGCCGTACTGGCCGTCCGAAGGAATGCCCATGGTGACCCACTTGCCGTTGGTGCCCAGGGCCCAGTCACGCATGTGGTCGATGGCGGCGTTGGCAGCCGAAGCAGCCGACGACAGGCCACGCGCTTCGATGATGGCAGCGCCGCGCTTGCCCACGGTGGGCAGGAAAGTGTTGGCGTTCCATTCCTGGTCGTTGATCATCTTGGCGACGCTTTCACCGTTGATGGTCGCGAAGCGGTAGTCGGCGTACATCGTGGGCGAATGGTTGCCCCAGACGGTCAGCTTTTCGATGTCCGCCACGGCCTTGCCGGTCTTGGCAGCGATCTGGCTGGCAGCGCGGTTGTGGTCCAGGCGCAGCATGGCGGTGAAGTTCTTGCGTGGCAGGTCGGGGGCCGACTTCATGGCGATGTAGGCGTTGGTGTTGGCAGGGTTGCCGACGACCAGCACCTTCACGTTGCGCGAAGCCACGGCATTCAGGGCCTTGCCCTGTGCCGTGAAGATGGCGCCGTTGACAGCCAGCAGCTCGGCGCGTTCCATGCCCGGGCCGCGGGGGCGCGAACCGACCAACAAGGCGTAGTCGGCGTCCTTGAAAGCGGTCATGGGGTCGCTGTGGGCTTCCATGCCCACCAGCAGGGGGAACGCGCAATCGTCCAGTTCCATCATCACGCCCTTGAGCGCCTTCTGGGGGCCTTCGACAGGCACTTCGAGCAATTGCAGGATGACGGGCTGGTCCTTGCCCAGCATTTCGCCGGAGGCGATGCGGAACAGCAGGGCGTAACCAATTTGACCAGCGGCACCGGTGACGGCGACGCGAACAGGCTTCTTGCTCATGGTGAAAACTCCAGGGAAGTGAGGAAAACAGGTGTGAGTGCAACGCAAGCACCAGCGCCTGTTACCAGCAGCCCGTGCCCCGCAAAACAGCCTTGGAGTGTACCGCTGATTGGACACCTCGGTCAATTTGTCTTATGTCTTATATAAGATATGATTACACCCCGACACAGCCCGCGTATCACTTCGTGTGCGGCCCGCCCTTCTCCCGATCGCCATGTCCTCGCTTCCGCTCAACGCCGACAACCCTGCGCAGCCTTTGGCAGGCACGGGCTCTGCCACGCCCGCGTTCAGCCCGCTGTACCAGCAGATCAAAGGGCTCATCCTGCAAAGTCTGCAACAGGGCGAGTGGAAACCGGGCGAATCCATCCCCAGCGAGATGGAGCTGGCTGCACGCTTTCGCGTGAGCCAGGGCACGGTGCGCAAGGCCATTGACGAGCTGGCGGCCGAAAACCTCGTGATGCGGCGCCAGGGCAAGGGTACCTTTGTGGCCACCCATGCCGAGCAGCATGTGCAGTACCGTTTTCTCAAGCTCATGCCCGACACGGGAGACGTCCGCGTGGAGGGCCCTGCACAGCGCAAGGTGATCGATTGTCGGCGTGTGCGTGCCAGCGCTGACGTGGCGCGCGCACTGGCACTGCGCAGCGCCGATCCGGTGGTCCAGGCACGACGAGTCCTGTCATTCGCAGGCGTACCCACCATCCTGGAAGACATCTGGCTGCCCGGCCAGGCTTTCAAAGGGCTGACGGCCGAACAATTGGCCAACTACCAAGGCCCTACTTACGCCATGTTTGAACTCGACTTCGGCGTACGCATGGTACGTGCCGAGGAGAAAATACGTGCCGTACTGCCCGATGCCGACCAGGCGGCGATGCTGCAGATCCCACAGGCCACGCCGCTGCTGAGCGTGGAGCGCATCGCCTACACCTACAACGACGTTCCGATGGAGTTACGGCGCGGCCTGTACCTGACCGACACGCACCATTACCGTAACGAACTGAGCTGACACCACCCTGGCAACTGAGCGGAAACGTAGAACATTCGGGCTGGAGCAAACCCTTCTTGTTGCGTTGCAATAGAATTTTGCGTTCTTTGCATCTTCAAATTACAAAGCAGTTACATCCACGAAAGCACACAACATGACAGAACTCGCCAAAAAACGGCCTGAATTCCGCAACATCAATGCCTTCAAGGACCTGACCACCTACCGCATGACACCTGCAGCGTGGGTTTCGATCCTGCACCGCGGCAGCGGGCTGATCATGTTCCTGCTGCTGCCTTTCATCATCTGGATGTTCGACACCTCGGTGTCGTCTGAAATCTCGTTCGCCCGGTTCTCGGCGGCTTTCAACATCGGCATTGGCTTCGTGCCCGGCTGGTTCATCAAACTGGTGGCCCTGGCACTGATCTGGGCCTACCTGCACCACTTCACCGCCGGCCTGCGCCACCTGTGGATGGACGTGAGCCACAGCGCCGTGAACAAGGAATTCGGCAAGTCCTCGGCCTTTGCCGTCCTGGCCATCAGCATCACGCTGACCCTGGTGCTGGGCGCCAAGCTTTTCGGCCTGTACTGATCGATCAACCCCAAAAAGCGGCGGCTGCTGCCAGGCAGTGCCCGCCGAAGAACGAGAGGAAATTCCCATGTCCGTCAATTACGGTTCCAAGCGCGTCGTCGTCGGCGCCCACTATGGCCTGCGCGACTGGCTCAGCCAGCGCGTCACGGCAGTCCTGATGGCCCTGTTCACCCTGGCACTGCTGGCCCAGGTGATCTTCTCCAAAGGCCCCATCGGCTACGACAAATGGGCCGGTATCTTCTCGGCCCAGTGGATGAAGGTGCTGACCTTCTCCGTGATCGTTGCACTGGCTTGGCACGCCTGGATCGGCCTGCGTGAAGTCTTGATGGACTACATCAAGCCCGTGGGCCTGCGCCTGGCACTGCAGGTGTTCAGCATCGTCTGGCTGGTCGGCTGTGCCGGCTGGGGTATCCAGGTTTTGTGGCGTCTCTGATTGATCCCCGCGACTGAAGGCAAAAATAATGAGCTACACCAACGCTAACATCACCCGCCGCAAGTTCGATGTCGTCATCGTCGGCGCAGGCGGCTCCGGCATGCGTGCCGCGCTTGAACTCTCCCGCGCAGGCCTGAACGTGGCCTCGCTGTCCAAGGTTTTCCCCACCCGTTCGCACACCGTGGCTGCACAAGGCGGCGTGAGCGCATCGCTGGGCAACATGTCCGAAGACAACTGGCACTACCACTTCTACGACACCATCAAGGGCTCCGACTGGCTGGGCGACCAGGACGCCATCGAGTTCATGTGCCGCGAAGCACCCAAGGTGGTGTATGAGCTGGAACACTTCGGCATGCCGTTCGACCGCAACCCCGACGGCACCATCTACCAGCGCCCCTTTGGCGGCCACACCGCCAACTATGGCGAAAAGCCCGTGCAACGCGCCTGCGCCGCTGCCGACCGCACTGGCCACGCCATGCTGCACACGCTGTACCAGCAGAACGTGAAGGCCAAGACCAACTTCTTCGTCGAATGGATGGCGCTGGACCTGGTCCGCGACGCCGACGGCGACGTGGTGGGCGTAACCGCCCTGGAAATGGAAACCGGCGACCTGTACATCCTGGAAGCCAAGACCGTGCTGCTGGCCACCGGCGGTGCAGGTCGCATCTTTGCGGCATCGACCAACGCCTTCATCAACACCGGTGACGGCCTGGGCATGGCGGCACGTGCCGGCATTGCGCTGCAGGACATGGAGTTCTGGCAGTTCCACCCCACGGGCGTGGCCGGCGCCGGCGTGCTGCTGACCGAAGGCTGCCGTGGCGAAGGCGCTATTTTGCTCAACAGCAACGGCGAGCGCTTCATGGAGCGTTATGCGCCCACCATGAAGGACCTGGCCCCGCGCGACTTCGTGTCCCGCTGCATGGACCAGGAAATCAAGGAAGGTCGCGGCTGCGGTCCCAACAAGGACTACATCCTGCTCAAGCTCGACCACCTGGGTGCAGACACCATCCATAAACGCCTGCCTTCGGTGTACGAAATCGGCGTCAACTTCGCCAACGTGGACATCACCAAGGAACCTATTCCTGTGGTGCCCACCATCCACTACCAGATGGGTGGCGTGCCTACCAACATCAACGGCCAGGTGGTTGCACAAGCCAACGGCATCAACAACGAAGTGGTCAACGGCCTGTACGCCGTGGGCGAGTGCGCCTGCGTGTCGGTGCACGGCGCCAACCGCCTGGGCACCAACTCGCTGCTGGACCTGCTGGTGTTCGGCAAGGCCGCTGGCCGCCACATCGTCGAGTTCAACAACAAGAACAAGGAGCACAAGCCCCTGCCCAAGGATGCGGCCGACCGCACCTTGGAACGCTTGAACCAGCTCGACAAGTCGAACGAAGGCATCTACGCGCAAAACCTGGCAGGTGACATCCGCTCCACCATGCAGCAGCATGCCGGCGTGTTCCGCACCCAGGCCAGCATGGACGAAGGCGTCAAGAAGATCGCCGAGATCCGCAGCCGCGTGGCCAACGTGACGCTGAAGGACAAGTCCAAGGTGTTCAACACCGCCCGCATCGAAGCGCTGGAAGTGGACAACCTGATCGAAGTGGCGCAGGCCACCATGGTGTCGGCCGCCGCCCGCAAGGAATGCCGTGGCGCCCACACCGTGTACGACTACGAGCACCCTGCCGACCACGCCGAGTTCCCCCTGGGCCGCAATGACCAAGAGTGGATGAAGCACACCCTGTGGTACAGCGAAGGCAACCGCCTCGCCTACAAGCCGGTCAACCTCAAGCCCCTGACGGTGGACAGCGTGCCCCCCAAGGTCCGTACGTTCTAAACAGTAGCCCCACGAGAGAAGAACCATGCAAAAGCGCACATTCCAAATCTACCGCTACGACCCGGACAAGGACGCCAAGCCTTACATGCAGACCATCGAGATCGAACTCGACGGCCATGAACGCATGCTGCTGGACGCCCTGATGAAGCTCAAGGAGCAGGACCCCACGCTGTCGTTCCGCCGTTCGTGCCGCGAAGGCGTCTGTGGCTCCGACGCGATGAACATCAATGGCAAGAACGGCCTGGCGTGCCTGACGAACATGAATACCCTGAAGGGCACGATTGTTCTCAAGCCCCTGCCCGGCCTGCCCGTGATCCGCGACCTGATCGTGGACATGACGCAGTTCTTCAAGCAGTACAACTCGATCAAGCCCTACCTGATCAACGAGCAGATTCCACCCGACCGCGAGCGCCTGCAGTCTCCCGAAGAGCGCGAAGAGCTCAACGGCCTGTACGAGTGCATCCTGTGTGCCAGCTGCTCCACGAGCTGCCCCAGCTTCTGGTGGAACCCCGACAAGTTCGTGGGCCCTGCCGGACTGCTGCAGGCCTACCGCTTCATCGCCGACAGCCGCGATGACGCCACCGGCCAGCGCCTCGATAACCTCGAAGACCCGTACCGCCTGTTCCGTTGCCACACCATCATGAACTGCGTGGACGTCTGCCCCAAGGGCCTGAACCCCACGAAGGCCATCGGCAAGATCAAGGAACTGATGGTGCGTCGCGCCATCTGACCGGGGCCCAGGACCGCCATGGGTGCAACCGCCACCACCGCCCCCTCGGCAGCCTCGCCGCTGCTGACGGAACGCGAACTCAGCAAGCTGCACTGGCGCTGCCGGCGCGGCCTGCTGGAAAACGATCTGTTCATCGAACAGTTCTTCACCCGTTTCGAGCCTGAGCTGAACCAGCGCCACGCCCAGGGCCTTGCGGCCCTGATGGACCTCGCCGACAACGACCTCCTGGACCTGCTGCTTTGCCGCAAGGAACCCAGTGAGACGCTGGATGCGCCCGAGGTGCATGAAGTGCTGGGCATGCTGCGGGAAAGCGGCGGCACCCCCGTGCTGGGCACCTGACGAGCGGGTTTTCTCGCTCTGAAAAGATCCCAGCCCCACCAGACCGGATGATCATCGGCAAACCTAAGGAAAGTAACAATGAAGCTAGCTGACAACAAAGCCACCCTGTCGTTCAGTAACGGCGGTCCCAGCGTGGACCTGCCGGTCTACCAGGGCACCATTGGCCCGGATGTCATCGACATCCGCAAGCTGTATGCGCAGACGGGCATGTTCACCTATGACCCAGGCTTCCTGTCAACGGCAGCCACCCAGTCGGCCATCACCTACATCGACGGCGACAAGGGCGAACTGCTGTACCGCGGCTACCCCATTGAGCAGCTGGCTGAAAACTGCGACTTCCTGGAAACCTGCCACCTGCTGCTGTACGGCGACCTGCCCAACGCAGCGCAGAAGACCGACTTCACGAGCCGCGTGACCAACCACACCATGGTCAATGAGCAGATGCAGTTCTTCCTGCGTGGCTTCCGCCGTGACGCGCACCCCATGGCCGTACTGACCGGCCTGGTGGGCGCCCTGTCGGCCTTCTACCACGACAGCACGGACATCAACAATCCGCAGCACCGTGAGATCGCCGCCATCCGCCTGATCGCCAAGATGCCCACGCTGGTCGCCATGGCCTACAAGTACGGCATGGGCCAGCCCTACATGTACCCGCAGAACAACCTCTCGTATGCAGGCAACTTCCTGCGCATGATGTTCGGCACGCCCTGCGAAGAGTACAAGGTCAACCCCGTGCTGGAACGCGCGCTGGACCGCATCTTCATCCTGCACGCCGACCACGAGCAGAACGCCTCGACCTCCACCGTGCGCCTGTGCGGCTCGTCGGGCACCAACCCGTTCGCTGCCATCGCTGCGGGCGTGGCCTGCCTGTGGGGCCCTGCCCACGGTGGCGCCAACGAAGCTGCCCTGAACATGCTGTACGACATCCAGGCCCAAGGCGGCGTGGAAAAGATCGGCGACTTCATCAAGCAGGTCAAGGACAAGAACTCCGGCGTCAAGCTCATGGGCTTTGGCCACCGCGTGTACAAGAACTACGACCCCCGCGCCAAGCTCATGCAAGAGACTTGCAATGAAGTGCTGGCCGAGCTGGGCCTGGAAAACGACCCGCTGTTCAAGCTGGCCAAGGAACTGGAAAAGATCGCCCTGGAAGACGACTACTTCGTGCAGCGCAAGCTCTACCCGAACGTGGACTTCTACTCCGGCATCGTGCAGCGCGCCATCGGCATTCCTGTGAACCTGTTCACCGGCATCTTCAGCCTGGCCCGCACCGTGGGCTGGATCGCCCAGCTGAACGAAATGATCGGCGACCCCGAGTACAAGATCGGCCGCCCCCGCCAGCTGTTCACCGGCTCCGAGCGCCGCGACGTGCCACCACTGGCCAAGCGTTGACCGGTACGGCGCCCCGCGCGCCGTCCACCCCCTCCCGAAGCCCGCTGGCAGTGCCTGCGGGCTTTTTTCATGGGCGCCCCACACAGGCCAAGCCGTGCCGGATGCACATACTCCCCCCTAGTTAAAAGGTTTTTTGACGGCCTACCGCGCGACCAGTATGGGGCTATCTTTTATACTGCCACCCAGTACAAAGGCAGCCCCCGCACCATACCCCCCGCAGCCCATGCCCCACACCCCCGAAGACAAGCAACGCGCCATCACCCGACTGCGCCGCATCAAGGGCCAGGCCGAGGCGCTGGAGCGCGCGGTGGAGGCGGGCAGCGACTGTGCCCCCATCCTGCAGCAGCTGGCGGCCATGCGTGGCGCCGTGCACGGACTGATGGCCGACCTGCTCGACAGCCATGTGCGCGAGACGCTGGCGGAAAAACCAGCACCGTCACAGCAGGCCATTGACGAAACACTGGCGTTGCTTCGCTCCTACCTCAAATAGACCGTCCCCATCCGATTGACCGAAAGGAACACCCCATGAAATCCCGTGCCGCCGTCGCCTTCAAAGCCGGAGAACCCCTGCAGATCGTCGAGATCGACGTGGCCCCGCCCAAGAAGGGCGAAGTGCTCATCAAGATCACCGACACCGGCGTGTGCCACACCGACGCGTTCACCCTGAGCGGTGACGACCCCGAAGGCCTGTTCCCCGTGGTGCTGGGCCATGAAGGCGCTGGCATCGTGGTGGAAGTGGGCGAAGGCGTGACCAGCGTGAAGCCCGGCGACCATGTGATCCCGCTCTACACCGCCGAATGTGGGGAGTGCCTGTTCTGCAAGAGCGGCAAGACCAACCTGTGCGTGAGCGTGCGCGCCACACAGGGTAAGGGTGTGATGCCCGACGGCACCACGCGCTTCAGCTACAACGGCCAGCCCATCTACCACTACATGGGCTGCAGCACCTTCAGCGAATACACCGTGGTGGCCGAGGTGTCGCTCGCCAAGGTCAACTCCAACGCCAACCCCGAGCAGGTCTGCCTGCTGGGCTGCGGCGTGACCACGGGCCTGGGCGCCGTCAAGAACACCGCAAAGGTGCAAGAGGGCGATACGGTCGCCGTATTCGGCCTGGGCGGCATCGGCCTGGCGGTCATTCAAGGCGCCAAGCTGGCCAAGGCCGGGCGCATCATCGCCGTGGACACCAACCCGTCCAAATTCGATCTGGCCCGCACCTTTGGCGCCACCGACTGCGTGAACCCCAAGGACCATGACAAGCCTATCCAGCAAGTCATTGTGGAGATGACAACCTGGGGCGTGGACCACAGCTTTGAGTGCATCGGCAACGTCAACGTGATGCGCGCCGCCCTCGAATGCGCGCACCGCGGCTGGGGCCAGTCGGTCATCATCGGCGTGGCAGGCGCGGGGCAGGAGATCAGCACCCGCCCCTTCCAGCTCGTCACCGGCCGCAAGTGGATGGGCACGGCGTTCGGCGGCGTCAAGGGCCGCAGCGAGCTGCCCGGCATGGTCGAAGACGCGATGGCGGGCAAGATCCAGCTCGCGCCGTTTGTCACGCACACCATGGGCCTCAAGGACATCAACGAAGCGTTTGATTTGATGCACGAAGGCAAGTCGATACGCTCCGTCGTTAAATACGCAGTGGCCTGAGCCCTGCAGAGCAGCCAGCGTTTGAGACGCCCGAACGCCCCGTTACCCGTTCGGGCTGAGCCTGTCGAAGCCATGGCACGCCTTACCACCAACCCTTCGACAGGCTCAGGGCAAACGGGCTCGGTCTAAGGTCAATTTTCAATTCAAGCAAAAAAGACCTCCAGCGCTTATCCATCAAGCGCTAGCAGCTATTATTTTCAGAGCATCCACCATGACCACCTCCCTGGAACTCCTCAGCACCCACGCCTGCTTTGGCGGCGAGCAGCGCTTCTACCAGCACGCCTCCTCCGAGATCGGGCTGCCCATGAAGTTCTCGGTGTTCCTGCCCCCGCAGGCGCAGCAAGGGCCCGTGCCCGCCCTGCTCTTCCTGGCGGGGCTGACCTGCACCGAAGAAACCTTCATGGTCAAGGCCGGCGCCCAGCGCCTGGCGGCCGAGCTGGGCCTGGCTCTCATTGCGCCCGACACCAGCCCGCGCGGGGCCAATGCGCTGGGTGAGGCCGATAGCTGGGACTTTGGCGTGGGCGCAGGCTTTTATCTGGACGCAACCCAAGCGCCCTGGCACACCCACTGGCGCATGGAGAGCTACCTCCTGAAAGAGCTGCTGCCGCTGGTCTCAGCCCAGTTGCCCATCGACGGCACCCGCCTGGGCATCACCGGCCACTCGATGGGCGGGCATGGCGCGCTCACGCTGGCGCTGCGCCATCCGGGCCGGTTCCAGAGCCTGTCGGCCTTTGCCCCCATCTGCGCGCCCACCCAGTGCCCATGGGGTGAGAAAGCCTTCACGGGCTACCTAGGTGCAGACCGCACGGGCTGGATCGAGCACGACGCCACGGTGCTCATGCAGCACCAGCCGGTCGCGCCTTACCCTACGGGCGTCCTCATCGACCAAGGCCTGTCCGACAAGTTTCTGGCCGACCAACTGCACCCACACCTGTTCGAAGCTGCGTGCCAGGCCATCGGCCAGCCGCTCAGCCTGCGCCGCCACGCGGGCTACGACCACGGCTACTACTTCATCCAGACCTTCATGGCCGACCACCTGGCGCACCACGCCAGAAACCTGCTGCCGCAATCCGAACGTTAATGCGGCCTTAAGCCTCGGGCGCCACAGTGCGCCCCATGCCTTTGATACTGCAGCGCCTGCTGCTTCCCCACCTGGCCACGGGCACCGCGCCCCGGCCCGTTTCCACCGCAACACGCCACCTGCACCCCGCCTGGGTGGTGGTGCTCATCAGCACCTGGCTGGCCACGGCCTGCAATGTGCCGCTGTGGCGCGAGGTGGCGCAGTTGCCGGGCCAGGGCAGCCTGCGCGGCTGGGGCTTTGCCATCGCGTTTGCGCTCATCGTGGCAGCGGGCAATGCCGCACTGCTGAGCCTGCTGGCCTGGCGCTGGACGCTCAAGCCCGCCGCCACCGTGCTGGTGGTGATGGCTGCGTTTGGCGCGTATTTCATGCTGGCCTACGGCGTGGCCATTGACGCCAGCATGCTCACCAACGTGCTGCAAACCGACGTCAAAGAGGCGGGTGACCTGCTCAACTGGCGCATGCTGGCCACCGTACTGGCGCTGGCCGTGCCACCGCTGTGGTGGCTGCTGCGCCGCCCCGTGTTGCGGCTGAGCACCCTGCGCCACGCGGCGCACAACGGGCTGCTGCTGGCGGGCGCCATCGCCGTCATCGTGGTGTGCCTGCTGCTGGTGTTCCAGGACTTTGCATCGACCATGCGCAACCACACCAAGCTGCGCTACCTGATCAACCCGCTCAACAGCGTGTACGCGCTGGGTAACATCGCCACCAAGCCCCTGCGCATGGACACCAGCAAGCTGCTGCCCCTGGGGCGCGATGCACAGCTGGGCTCCAGCTATGCGGGCCAGGCCAAGCCCCCGCTGCTGGTGCTGGTGCTGGGCGAAACCGGCCGCAGCGGCAACTTCGGCATCAACGGCTATGAGCGCAACACCACACCGCTGCTCGCGGCCCGCACAGACCTCGTCAGCGCCCGCAATGCGTGGTCGTGCGGCACCAGCACCGCAGCATCGGTGCCCTGCATGTTCTCGCACCTGGGCCGCACGGGCTATGAAGCGCGCGCTGCCAACTTTGAAAGCCTCATTGACGTGCTGCACCACGCAGGCCTGGCCGTGCTGTGGGTGGACAACCAGTCCGGCTGCAAAGGCGTGTGCGACCGCATTGGCGAGACCCTCACCAGCGCGCCAAAAAGCCCGACGCCCGACCCTGCCCTGTGCCCCGGCGGCGAGTGCCTGGACCGCGTGATGCTGCAAGACCTGGACACCCGCATCGCCGCCCTGCCCGCGGAACAGCGCCAGCGCGGCACCGTGGTCGTGCTGCACCAGATGGGCAGCCACGGCCCCGCGTACTACAAACGCTCGGCGCCCGACAACAAGAAGTTTGGCCCCGAATGCACATCCACCTCCCTGCAGGAGTGCGAGCGCCAGCAGGTCGTCAACGCGTATGACAACAGCGTCGTGGAGACGGACTTTTTCCTCGATTCAGTGCTCAAATGGCTCACAGCGCAGGATAGCAAAGTGCAAACAGCTATGATTTATGTAGCAGACCATGGCGAATCACTGGGCGAGAACAACCTCTACCTGCACGGCCTGCCCTACTCCATTGCGCCCGACGTGCAAAAGCATGTGCCGTGGATCACCTGGCTCTCGCCCGCCATGCAGGCGCGCACCCAGGTCGCCACCGGCTGCCTGCAGCACGAGCTGGCCGAGCGGCGCATCACCCACGACAACTACTTTCACTCGGTGCTGGGGCTGATGGATGTGAAGACCGGGGCGTACAGCGCGGGGCTGGACATGTTTGCAGGTTGCCGACAGGCGGCAGGGGCGGCCAGAGCGGCGGGCTGACGCGGAGTCGGGCCTGCCCGGGCGCCATGCCCCAACCGCAACAATGAACTTCTGCGCGCCTCACGCCGCCCCTGGCAGCAGCAGAATCTTGCCGACGTTGACGCCAGATTCCATGCGACTGTGGGCCTGCGCGGCATCTGCCAACGGGTAGGTGCTGTCAATCACCGGCCAGATCGCACCGGCCGCCAGCGCAGGCAGCCACCGCTCGGCAAAGCGCTGCACCATGGCCTGCTTGACCTCGGGCGCGCGCGACTTCATCACCGTGCCAAAGATCTGCAGATGGCGGTACAGCACGGCGTCCATCGGCAACGTGGCGCCTTGCGCACCACCCAGCAAGCCCACGGCCACCATGCGCCCGCCCACGGCCAACGACCGCACGTTGCGCTCCAGGTATGGCGCACCAATGAAGTCGATCACCACGTCCACACCTTTGCCGTCCGTTGCCTGCGCCACCACGGCCGCAAAGTCCTCGCTGCGGTAATCAATGAACACATCTGCGCCAAAGCCCAGCACTGCATCGCGCTTGTCACCGCTTGCTGTGCCAAACACCCGTGCGCCCGCCGCTTTCGCCAGTTGCACCGCCGCCGAGCCCACGCCGCCTGCGGCTGCGTGGATCAGCACCGACTCGCCCGCCTGCAGGTTGGCCAGGTGGAACAGCGCCTCGTGTGCAGTCACAAACACCTCTGCCACCGCACCCGCTGCCACCAGGCCCAGGCCCTCCGGCACATGCATGGCCATGCGGTGGTCGATGCGCGACAGCTCGGCGTAGGCCCCGCCGCCCACAATGCCCATCACACGGTCACCCACGGCAAAGCCGCGCACCAACGGGCCCACCGCGACCACCGTGCCCGCGATCTCCAGCCCCATGGTGTCCGCATCGCCGAAGTAGGCGCGACCGTAAGCCCCCTTGCGGTGCAACAGATCAGCGCGGTTCACGCCGATGGAGGCGTTGCGCACCAGCAGGTCCTGCGGACGCACCTCGGGGGTCGGGACCTCCCGGGCCACCAGCACCTCAGGCCCACCGAAGTCGTCGAACACGATGGCCTGCATGGTGGGTGGTACGGCGGTCTGCACAGTGGCGGGATGTTGTTCACTCAAAGCGGTGGGCATGGGTTGCATTCCTCAAAAATGTCATTCAGGCCTGCAAGGTTACAGCGCCAACACACAATTCAAACGCAGCAATTTCGCTCTGTAGTGATGCAAAATTGCATCACTCCCACCCGATGAATACCACCATGAACTGGGACGACACCCGCGTCTTTCTCGCGCTGACAAGAGCCCCCTCCTTGCGCGCCGCCGCGCGCAGCCTGGGCATTGACCAAGCCACCGTGGGGCGGCGGCTGAATGCACTGGAGGCCGAGCTGGGCGCCAAGCTGTTCCTGCGTGCCAAAGATGGATACCTGCTCACGCCGGCAGGTGAAACGGCCCTGGCAGCCGCCCGCCGCATGGAAAGCGCAGCCCTCGACCTGCGCACCAAAATCGAAGGCCAGGACGAAAACCCCGGCGGCATCGTGCGCGTCACCAGTACCGACTCCATCGCCATCGACCTGCTGCTGCCCGCCGTCGAGCGCCTGCAGCGGCACTGGCCCCACATCCGTGTGGACCTGGAGGTCTCCACCCAGTTGCTCAGCCTCAGCCGCAGGCAGGTGGACATAGCGTTTCGCAACGTCCGCCCGGAGACGCCCGACCTGGTCGTGCGCCGCGTGGTGTCATGGCCGGTGGGCCTGTTTGCCAGCGCGGGCTATATCGAGCGCTTTGGCGAACCCGTGCCCGACGACGAACTGCGCGGCCACCACCTGGTGGCCTATGGCCCCTACCTGGAGCACAGCCCGTTTCTGACCATGGCCGGTGTGCCCGCCCGCCAAGCCCGCATCGCCATGGCCGTGCGCTCCAGCCTGCTGGTGCGCAAGGCGGTGGCAGCGGGCATTGGCCTGGGTGAAATGCCGGTGTGGATGGGCGAGCGCGAAGGCCTGGTCCGCATCTGGCCCCAACGCCGCCGCGCCACCGATTACGAGGTCTGGCAAGTCATGCACCCCGACCTGCAGCGCACCGCCCGCGTCCGCGCCACGGCAGAGTTTCTGTCGGAGGCATTTGGTCAGGCGTAGCGGAAGACGGCATGCTGCTTGGCGCTGCCTTCGCACCCAAAGCATCAGCAAACCTGAACTGGCCGACCGACCGAAGAAGCAACCCATTCATCAGTCGGTCAGCGGCGGCAATACCTGCTGCGCCATACTCCGGCACCTATTCCATCTGCTTCATTCCCCACCCTATGCAGCACACCATCCAGCACCAGGAACAAGACGCCAAAGGCGCCTTCACCATCGAGAACAGCGGCCAGCGCCTGGCCGAGATGACCTACAGCCGCACCAACGCCACGATGGTCATCGTGGACCACACCGAGGTAGATCCATCACTCAGCGGGCAAGGTGTCGGGCGCGAGTTGCTGGGCGCGCTGGTGCTGTGGGCGCGGGCTACGGGTACCAAAGTGGTCCCGCTGTGCCCATTTGCCAAGGCACAGTTTGACAAGGACGTGGCTATTCGGGATGTGTTGGTTTAGGCAGGCCCTATGACGGGGACGCGACAGCCTCAACCCACTGACTGGTTCCGTTCGCCGGGGTTTTTTTGCTTCTTGGTGTCAGAGGTCGCTTGGGCAAAATGGCAGCACCATGCGCCAGCACTCCCATCCGTCGCACGAGCCGACTCACGTCGGATAGCCACCACATGCTGCTCAGGATCAACGTTCAGCCTCACCAGGAGCGTCGCACTTGATTCGTCTCACCATCGCCATTGCATCCGTGGTTCTGCTCATCGGATGCGCGGGGCCCCGTTTTGATGCCGGACGGACAGAAACGGTACTTCCACTGCACCGTGCCTGGGTTGACGGGCGACAGGTGGAGTACATCACGACAGACATCTCGGACGGCGCCATGGCAGAGGCCGCCGGTGTGAACCATGTGCCTCGCCTGCGCGACGCCATCGCCGCGCGCCCCTCGGTGCTGGAGCGTGTGTACAAATTCTCGCAGGGCGAACAGATCAGCGTCTTTCAATCTGCACCACGTCCCGTAGGCGCTGCGAACACGGACCGAAGCTACAGCCCACTGTGGCGCCTCGTCCTGGTGACGAGAACGAGACCCCATCCCGGTCCCGAGCTGACATCGGAGGAGGAGCTATTGGCTGCCGAAGAAAAAGGCCTGGTCTCGCTCGAAGTCACCGATATCGTCATCAACTGCCCCATAACGCGGGCTGTCGGCGGCGGGGGCCTGGCAGGGGTGCGGTAAAGATGGACCGCAGCTCAACCGGGTGTCAGTTCGCGGCGTTCCACGAGGGCTGATGTGACAAGCCGCATTGCTGCGCCTCTAAACCGTCGGCACCGTGCCCCCATCAATCACATGCTCCGAGCCCGATATCGCTCCCGCACGCGGTGACACCAAAAAAGTGATCAGGTCGGCCACCTCTTGCGGTCTGGCGGGGCGGCCCAGCGGGATGCCGCCCAGCGACTGCATGATGATCTGCTTGCCGCCTTCGTAGTCCGTGCCCGCCTGGGTGGCCACGCGCTCGGCCAGGGCAACGGCGGCTTCGGTTTCGACCCAGCCGGGCGAGACGCTCAGCACGCGAACGCCTTGTGGCGTGACCTCTTTCGACAAGGCCTTGCTGTAGGTGGACAAGGCCGCCTTGGCAGCGGCGTAGGCGGTGGTGGACTCGGGCAGCGGCAGCACGCGCTGGATGGAGCTGACGTGGACGATGACGCCCGCGCCCTTAGCCAGCATGGCGGGCAACAGAGCGCGGTCCAGGCGCACGGCGGGCATCAGGTTCTGGTTCAGTTCGTTGAACCACTGCGCATCGTCCAGCGCCGCAAAACCCCCGCCAGGCGCGCTGGAGCCGCCCACCACGTTGACCAGAATGTCCACGCCGCCCCAGTGCGTGAGCACCGCCTGCGCAACCTCTGCAGCGCCCTCTGCGGTGGAGACGTCGGCAGGCACGTACAGCACGCCGCCAATCGGGTGCGCAGGGGCTGAACGCGCGGTAGCCATCACCTGCACACCGGCGTCCACCAAAGCCTGCACCACTGCAGCGCCCACGCCTTTGGTGCCGCCCGTGACGAGTGCGCGCTGGCCGCGCAGTTTTAGGTCGAAGCTCATACCGTGATCTCCAGCGACGCAATCAGGCCACGCTCAAGGCGAAAGCGGTAGCGCAGATCGACCGGGCTACCAGGGAAGTTGCCCTCGACGCGGCTGGTGACGACCTGGTGGCCGTCGCTCTGCTGCAGCGCAAAGGGTTCGGTGGTGTACGTGTACTTTGTCGATGCCGCGGCCTTCCAGGCCTTGATGGCGTCGATGCCCGAATGGGTGCGGCCCTCGTCCTTGACGACGGCCTGTGCAGTGAAGCACCGGGCAATGGCCTCAGCGTTCTTTTGTTGGTCGGCCGCAAAGTAGGCGGCAATGGGGTCGGGGAGGCTCAAAGGGGTCATGGTGACGATCTCCTTGGTTTAGGGATGACCTGCACAACTCCCTGCGGTCTGTGATAGCGCGGTCTCGGGCGGTCCACTGCGTTGCTTTTCTTGCCAATAGCGCGGCTATTGGCAAGAAAAGACGCCTTGTGCCCCATCCCGATCCGCGCTACCACCGCCTCGCGAGGGTTATGCAGGTCACCCCTAGTCGTTGGGTTGGTGGAGTCGTCAGGATGCGCCTGCAGAACCAATTAGTGAATGGCCTAGAATTTGAATAAGCTATGTAGAAAAAAATACAGAATGCGCGGATCGGATTTTGCAGAACTGAAGGCCTTTGCCGCCGTGGTCGAGCGCGCGAGCTTTGCGCGCGCGGCGGAGCACCTGGGGCTGTCGCCGTCGGCGCTGAGCCAGACGATTCGCCAGCTGGAAGCCCGCTTGGGCGCGCGATTGCTGAACCGCACCACGCGCAGTGTGGCGCCCACGGCCACCGGGGCGCAGCTGTATGCGCGCATGGCACCGCTATTTCGGGACATGGCCGACGCAGTGGCCGAAGCCAGTGCGTCGGCCAGCCAGATGGGGGGCACGCTGCGCATCAACACGCTGGGCATGGCCGCCACACAGGTCATCGCGCCACGGCTTGGGCGGTTCCACCAGGCCCACCCGGATGTGGTGCTGGACATCGTGGTGGACGACGGGCTGAGCGACATCGTTGCGGGCCGCTTTGATGCGGGCATCCGCGTGGGCGGGCGGCTGGAAAAAGACATGATCGCCGTGCGCCTGACCCCGGACGTGAAGATGATTGCCGTGGCCTCGCCCGACTACCTGGCGCAGCGCGGCACGCCAAAGGCGCCCGCCGACCTGCACGGCCACGCGTGCATCAACTGGCGGCTTCAGATGGATGGCCGGACCTACCGCTGGGAGTTCGAGAAAAAAGGAAAACGGATGGATATTGCGGCAGAAGGACCGCTGGTGACCAACCACTCGGACATGGGCGTGGCTGCGGCAGTGCAGGGCCTGGGCATTGCCTATGCATTTGACCGTGAGCAGGTGGACAACCACATTGCCCAGGGGCGGCTGGTGCAGGTGCTTGCCGACTGGTCGGTGGCAAAGCCCGGCCTGTTCCTGTACTACTCCAATCGGCGCCATCCTTCACCGGCATTGACGGCTTTCATCGACTGCCTGCTGGACCGCGATCTGCCAGAACCCAAGCCTGGCTTGCAACGCCCATCAGTGAATGCGGCTGTGCAGAGGGCTCCACGTCGGTGATGGGGTCATGGGTGGCCGATATCAGCCATTCAAACCAGAAGCGTCGCCCTCACCGGCCTTCCATCCACCCCTTCACCTCGCCCATCAGGTGCCCCCGGAACACCTCCGCAATCGGTGACAGCTGCTTGCCCTTGGGCCAGACCAAGTGCCATTGCGACTGGATGGGGAAGCCTTGCACGTTGAGCACGGCCAGACCCTCGTGGTGGGGGCCGAGGCTGTGGCGGGAAACGATGGAGACGCCCAGCTGGCCTTCCACCGATTCCTTGATGGCCTCGTTGCTGCCCAGCTCCAGTACGGCGCTGGGAACAAAGCCCAGCTGGCGCAGGTGCGCGTCGGTGGCCATACGGGTACCGGAGCCTTTTTCGCGCAGGATGAAGCGCTCGGCCTGCAATTGCGTGAACTTGACGCGCTTTTTCGCGGCGAGTGGGTGGCCTGCGGCGGCGATGACGACGAGCGGGTTGGGCATGAGGATGTGGTCTTCCAGCGGCAAATCGGCCGGCGGCATGGACATGACGTAGAGGTCGTCCAGGTTGCTGCGCAGCCGGTTGATGACATGGTCGCGGTTGAGCACCTCCAGCGAGATGTCGATCTGTGGGTGCAGCTTGCAGAAGCTGTCTAGCAGACGCGGCACAAAGTATTTGGCGGTGCTGACCACGGCGACCTTGAGGCGTCCGCTGGTGAGGCCCTTGGCGCCAGACACCCGCTGCTCAAACGCATCCCACTCGCCCGCAATGGCGCGCGCGGTGCGGGCCAGGGCATGCCCCGCTTCGGTGAGGTGCACGCGGCGCGAGATGACTTCGTACAGCGGCAGGCCCACGGCCTGAGACACCTCGCGCAGCTGCATGGAGGCGGTGGGCTGGGTGACGTGCATGACCCGGGCGGCGGCGCTGACGCTGCCGGTTTCGGCCAGCGCCAGAAAAAGGCGCAGCTGGCGAAAGGTGATGTTCATAGATTTTTATCTATAGATAAGCGCATTCGAATCGATTTTACTTTGCACCCTGCACTGCATAGCATTGGCGCCCAAGGAGTTGAATGATGCAAAGCTTGCTGGACCCTGCGATCCTGTTTTTTGCTCTGGGTGTGTTTGCGGGCCTGGTGCGGTCCAACCTGGAGATGCCTGCGGCGATCTCGAAGTTCTTGTCGATCTACCTGCTGATGGCACTGGGCCTCAAGGGCGGGTTTGCGCTGGCGGCGTCGGGCTTTACGTCCAACGTGGCCACCAGCCTGGGGCTGGCGGTGCTGCTGGCCATCGTGGTGCCGCTGGTGGGCTATGCGCTCTTGCGGCGGGTGCTGTCGGGCTTCAATGCGGCGGCGGTGGCAGCCACCTATGGATCGGTGAGCGCGGTGACGTTTGTGACGGCCACGCAGTACCTGGAGTCCCAACACATCGCCTACGGCGGCCACATGGCGGCGGCGATGGCGCTGATGGAGTCGCCCGCCATCATCCTCGCAGTGCTGCTGGCCAATGCGCTGCGGCAAAAACAGCAGGCGGTGGCCATGGCCACCGCCGCCCCGCCCGTGGTGACGATGACAGGCGGGGGCGCCGCCACGCTGGGCGGTCATGGCCCGGGCAACGTCAGTGGAAAGGGCGGCCCGCACCTGTCGGTGGGCAAGATCCTGCACGAGTCGTTCACCGATGGCACGCAGTTGCTGCTGCTGGGCGCGATGCTGATTGGCCTGCTGACGGGCGATGCGGGCAAGGCGGCCATGCAGCCGTTTTCGGGTGATCTGTTCAAGGGCATGCTGTGCCTGTTCTTGCTGGACATGGGCCTATCGACCGCACGGAACCTGCCTGCGGTGCGCCAGCAGTCGCCCTGGCTGCTGGCCTATGCGGTGCTGGGCCCCATCACCCACGCCACGCTGGCGCTGGGCCTGGCCTGGCTGGTGGCGGTGCCTGCAGGCGATGCGGTGCTGCTGATGGTGCTGGCGGCCAGTGCCTCTTACATCGCCGTACCTGCGGTGGTGCGCTATGCCATCCCTGAGGCCGACCCGTCGCTGTATGTGAGCCTGTCGCTGGGGCTGACGTTTCCGCTCAACATCGTGCTGGGCATTCCGCTGTACACGCAGGTGGTGCAAAGCCTGTGGGCCGTGTGAGGGGGCGATGCATACAGCCCACACGTGGCCCCTGGCGTGCGCTTGCAGAGCCTGCTTCAATTGCTATCATTTAGATAGCTATTGAGGCATACCGGATGCGCGGAAGCGGCCATTTTTTATTCAAATTACAACCCACTGCGCCACACAGCCGGGTCAGAACAGGCTGCTTTGCCCCTGCAGCAGCCCGGGGCGGAACTGGCCCAGGTCCAGCTCCACGCGTTCGCGGTTCAGGCCCAGCTTACGGCAGGTGGTGGCAAAACGCTGGCGCACCAGGTCGGCCCACAGGCCGGTGCCTTTCATGCGGGTGGCGAAGTCGCTGTTGTAGGTTTTGCCCGCGCGGCGCTCGGCGTCGCTCAGGTGGTGCAGGTCTTGCACACGGGCCATCACGCGCGCGGCGCGCTGGGGGTAGTGCACCTGCAGCCATTCGCGGAAGAGCGTATCCAGCTCCCACGGCAGGCGCAGCACGGTGTAGAAGGCGCTGCGCGCGCCCGCGTTGCGCGCAGCATCCAGCACCTGTTCCATGTCTTCGGTGATGAAGGGGATCTGTGGCGCCACGCTCACGCCCACGGGCACACCCGCCTCGGCCAGCGCGCGGATGGTGCGCAGGCGCCGGTGGGGCGCTGCGGCGCGGGGCTCCATGCGGCGGGCCAGCGTGGCATCGAGCGTGGTGATGGTGACGTACACCGCCGCTAGGCGTTGCGCTGCGAGCGGAGCCAGCAAATCCAGGTCACGCTCCACACCGCTGGATTTGGTGATGAGCGAAAACGGGTGGCGCGCGTCGCGCATCACCTCGATGAGGCTGCGGGTGAGCTTCAGCTCGCGCTCCACGGGCTGGTAGCAATCGGTGGCGGAGCCGATGTTCAACAGGCGCGGCACATAACGCGGCTGGGCCAGCTCGTGCCGCAGCACGCTGGCGATGTTGTGTTTGGCCACGATCTGCGTCTCAAAGTCCAGCCCCGGCGAGAAGTTGAGGTAGCTGTGCGTGGGCCGGGCGTAGCAGTAGATGCAGCCGTGTTCGCAGCCCCGGTAGGGGTTCACCGAGAGTTCAAAAAAGATGTCTGGCGAGTCGTTGGCGCAGATGGCGCTGCGCGCGGTTTCGAGATGCACGCGGGTGGCGGCAGGGGCGGCGGATGCATCGTCGCCCGCATCGTTACCCCCCGGCAGTTGGCCCCAGCCGTCGTCGGCCGCCTCGCGCACATCGCGCGCAAACCGGTGAGCCAGGGCCGTGGCCGCGCCCCGGCCACGGATGGCCTGCAGCGGAATGCGGACCTCTTCGGGCGGCGCGGGGATGTCGGACTTGTCCGTGAAGGTGCGAGACATAACTGTATAAATATAAGGGGTATCCACTTAGCTCCAGTGGCACCCTGGATGCTGTGTTTTTATAAGGGGTATCTATTTAGCTCCAGTGACGTGAGAATAGCTGGATGGAAACCCAG
>NZ_JBMDJC010000013.1:0-144557 GCF_057808995.1 Acidovorax sp. FG60 | reverse complement strand
ACCAGGGACCTACGGATTAACAGTCCGGCGCTCTACCGACTGAGCTATCGAGGAACAAGACTTAGATTATATACATAAAAATTGGGGCTCCGAAGATTTGACGGCGTGTTCTTGCGTGGTGTTGCGGTCGCGTGCCGAGGTGTGCGAATGACGGCCAACTTTCACTACTCCGGTGAGGGGAAGGGTGGGCTTCAGGGCTCGGGGCGGTGCCACAGCCAGGCTGCCACGCAAACCATGGAGGTGATGGCGATACCCACCACCCACGGCCGGGTGCCCGTGGCGAACAGCACGATGCCGCTCAGCGCCATCAGCAGTGTGGCGCTCCACTTGGCCCGTCGGCTGACCTTGCCGCCCTGGGCCCAGTTGCGAAGCAGGGGGCCGAACAAGCGGTGGTTCCACAGCCAGCGGTAAAGCCGTGGCGAGCTGCGGGCAGCGGCCCAGGCCGCCATGAGGATGAACACCGTGGTCGGCAGTCCGGGAACGATCACACCGATGATGCCCATGACCAGGCACAGCACGGCAAATGCGAGCAGCAGCCAGCGCACGGGCCAGGGCAGGGTGCGCAGTGGCGGCGCGGCGTCTTCGTGGGACTCGGTGGGGGGCTGGGGCATGTCCGTTATTGTGAATGCCCCGGCGGCAGCACCGGGGCGTGCGCACGCGCTATGCTGCCGCAGCAGCGCATGCGCCGCTTTTCTCTTGACCTGAATGCACCTTCGATGACCATCCACACCATCCTGAAGATGGGCGATCCGCGCCTGCTGCGTGTTGCCCAGCCTGTCACTGAATTCGATACCGATGCGCTTCACCTTCTGGTGCGCGACATGTTCGAGACCATGCAGTCTGTCAACGGAGCGGGACTTGCGGCGCCGCAGATCGGCGTGGATCTGCAGCTCGTGATTTTTGGATCTGGCGAGCGCAATCCACGCTACCCGGACCGGCCCGTGGTCCCTCCCACCGTCTTGCTCAACCCGGTCATCATGCCCCTTGGTGATGAGGAGGATGAGGACTGGGAAGGTTGCCTTTCGGTGCCAGGGTTGCGCGGCAAGGTGCCCCGCTGGTCGCGCATTCGCTATACCGGGTTTGATCCGTATGGCGACCCGATCGACCGCACGGTGGAAGGGTTTCATGCCCGGGTGGTGCAGCACGAATGCGACCACCTCATCGGCAAGCTCTACCCCATGCGGGTGCGCGATTTCACGCAGTTCGGCTTTACCGAAGTGCTGTTCCCGGACATCAGTGCCAACGAGGACGACTGATGCCTCCGCCTGACAGGCACACATCCGTCACCGGTGTACCCGCACCGGGATAGATCTTGCTGTGGGTGATGGCTTCGTACGCCTGGTTGCTGAAGCTGCTCAGGGTGAAAGATGTCAAAAAAAGGCCGCTAGAGCTTTCTGGTAAAGCTCTGGTTGCTATTAAAAATATAGCATTTTGTCGAGCGTGGCTCACGCGGACAGTTCGCGCAGCAGCTCGGTCTCGATCTCGATCTGGCGGGCGTTGTTCTGCAGCTCGGGGCCCTGGATCAGGAAGGTGTCTTCCACCCGCTCCCCCAAGGTGCTGACCTTGGCCAGTTGCACGCTCAGGTGGTGCTGCGCCAGGATACGGGCCACCAGGTAGAGCAGGCCCGCCCGGTCGCTGGCCGAGATGGCCAGCAGCCAGCGCTGGGCCTTTTCGTCGGGTCGCAGGGTGACGCGCGGCGCCACCGGAAAACTCTTGACCCGGCGCGAGACCCGCTTGCGGGCGGGCTCGGGCAGCGGGCCACCGGCCTCGATCACACGCACCAGATCGCTTTCGACCATGTGCGTCAGCTCCCGGTAGTGCCCCGGCTGCGATGAGGCCACCACCTGGAAGGTGTCGAGGGCATAGCCGTTGTTCGCGGTGTGCACGCGGGCATCCAGGATGGAAAACCCCGCGCGGTCGAAATATCCGCAGATGCGCGCAAACAGATCGGCCTGGTCGGCCGCATACACCATCACCTGCAGCCCGTCGCCTGCCAGCGACTGGCGCGCGCGCACCACAGGCTTTGCCGTGCCGACATGGCGCGACAGGTGGCGCGTGTGCCAGGCGATGTCGGCAGCCTCGTGCCGCATGAAATAGCTCACGTCCAGTGTGGCCCACAGGGCCTTGTGTGCCTCGAAGGGCAGGGCGCTCAGGGCCAGCAGCACCAGCGCCTCGCGCTTGCGCGCCTCGATTTCGGCGGCAGCGTCGGGCGCCCGGCCGCCCAGAGTGCGCAGCGTGGCGCGGTATAGGTCTTCCAGCAGTTTGCCCTTCCACGCATTCCACACCTTGGGACTGGTGCCACGGATGTCGGCCACGGTGAGCAGGTACAGCGCGGTGAGATAGCGTTCGTTGCCCACGCGCTGCGCGAACGCGGCGATCACGTCGGGATCGCTCAGGTCCTCCTTTTGGGCGATGCGGCTCATCGACAGGTGTTCGCTGACCAGGAATTCGACGAGTTTTGCGTCCTCGCGGGCGACGCCGTGCTGGCGGCAAAAGCGGCGCACTTCCACGGCACCGATCTGCGAGTGGTCGCCCCCACGGCCTTTGCCAATGTCATGGAAGAGTGCGGCGATGTACAGGATCCACGGCTTGTCCCAGCCGCCAGCCAGCTGCGAGCAAAAGGGGTACTCGTGCGCATGCTCGGCCATGAAGAAGCGGCGCACGTTGCGCAACACCATCAGGATGTGCTGGTCCACCGTGTACACGTGGAACAGGTCATGCTGCATCTGACCGACGATGCCGCGAAACGCCCACAGGTAGCGGCCCAGCACCGAGGTCTGGTTCATCAGCCGCATGGCATGCGTAATGCCCGAAGGCTGCTGCAGGATGCGCATGAAGTTGTCGCGGTTGACCGGGTCGCGGCGGAATGCGCCGTCCATCACGCCGCGTGCGTTGTACAGCGCACGCAAGGTGCGGGCTGACAGATCTTTCAGGCCCACCGTGGTCTGGTAGAGCAAAAAGGTTTCGAGGATGGCGTGTGGGTCGCGCGTGTAAAGGTCATCGCTGGCCACCTCGATGAGTCCGGCCTTTTCGAAGAAGCGCTCGTTGATGGGGCGCGGCTCGTGCGTCGAGGGATTCAGGCGCTCTTCGATGTTCAGCAGCAGGATCTGGCTGAGCTGCGATACCGCCTTGGCCGCCCAGTAGTAGCGCCGCATGAGGCTCTCGCTGGCGCGCATGGGCAGCCGCGATCCGTCGGGCGCCTGTGAGCGGTAGCCAAACGACTCGGCCACGGCGGTCTGCAGGTCAAACACCAGCCGGTCTTCATGCCGCCCAGCGGCGGCATGCAAGCGCGCACGGATGAGGCACAGCACCGCCTCGTTGCGCTCAATCTGGCGCACCTCGAACGCGGTGGCCATGCCGCTGGCGGCCAGCTCTTTCCAGTTGCGGCCCAGCCCCGCGGCCTGGGAGACCCACAAGATCATCTGCAGGTCGCGCAGCCCCCCAGGAGACTCCTTGCAGTTGGGCTCCAGCGAATAGGGCGTGTTCTCGTACTTGTTGTGGCGCTGGCGCATCTCCAGTGTCTTGGCCACCAGAAACGCCTGGGGATTCATCTGCGCGCGGTACTGCCGCTGGAAGTCTTCAAACAGCGCTGCGTTGCCGCACACGAGGCGTGATTCAAGCAGGGAGGTCTGCACGGTGACATCGCCCGCACTTTCGGCCAGGCATTCGGCCACCGTGCGCACGCTGGAGCCAATCTCCAGCCCCGCATCCCAGCAGCTGCCGATGAAACCTTCGAGCTGGGTGCGCAGTGCGCTGCCCGCCTCGGGCGCCGCACCATCGGGCATCAGCAGCAGTACATCCACATCCGAATAAGGAAAGAGCTGGTCGCGCCCGAAACCGCCCACCGCCACCAGGGCCATGTCGGCAGGCAGTTCGGCGCGCTGCCACAGCGTTTGCAGCAGGTTGCCTGCCAGGGTGGACAGCTTGCGCAGCAGCACCCGGATGCCGCGTGTGGAGGCCCCCGTCGCTTTCATGGCGGCCAGCAGCGCCGCTTTGTCGCTGCGGTAGGCGTCCCGCAGGACGTGCACTTCAGGCAGGGCATGGATTTTGGTCATGGTCGTCGAAGGTCGCGCTGAAGAAGGGCCATGCAAAAAGCCATGCAAGAGTTGTGCGAGCCGGCAGGCAGGGGCCGGCGAGCGGGTCAGGTCTTGGTCGCGGTCACAAACGCCGGGAGCGGCGGCGAGCCTGCCGACAGCGTCATGACTTCATAGCCTGTTTCGGTAACCAGCACCGTGTGCTCCCACTGGGCTGACAGGCTGTGGTCCTTGGTCACGATGGTCCAACCGTCGTTACCAAAGTCTTTTACCTCGCGGCGGCCAGCGTTGATCATGGGCTCGATGGTGAACACCATGCCGGGCACCAGTTCTTCGAGCGTGCCGGGGCGGCCGTAGTGCAGCACCTGAGGCTCTTCGTGGAATTTTTTGCCAATGCCATGGCCGCAGAACTCGCGCACGATGGAAAAGCCCTGGCCTTCGGCAAACTTTTGGATGGCGTGGCCGATGTCGCCCAGATGCGCGCCGGGCTTGACCTGCACGATGCCGTGCCACATGGCATCAAACGTGATGGCCGACAGCCGCTTGGCGGCGATCGAGCATTCGCCGATCAGGTACATGCGGCTGTTGTCGCCATACCAGCCGTCCTTGGTGATCACAGTCACGTCCACATTGACGATGTCACCCTTCTTCAAAGGCTTGTCGTTGGGGATGCCGTGGCACACCACATGGTTGACCGAGGTGCACAGCGAGGCCGGGTAGGGTGGATAACCCGGTGGCTGGTAGCCCACGGTGGCCGAGATGGTGCCCTGCTGGGCCATGCACTCGGCGCCCAGGCGGTCGATCTCTTTGGTGGTGATGCCGGGCTTGATGTGGGGGGCGATGTAGTCCAGTACTTCGGAGGCCAGACGGCAGGCCAGGCGCATGCCCTCGATGTCCTCAGCGCTTTTGATGGTGATGCTCATCCTCGGATTATCCCATTGGCCCCCGCGCCACGCAGGCGGTGCGGCCATGCCCGGTAAAATAGCGGGCTCCGGTCCTGGCTGCACGCTGGCGCCCGGAGCCACCCTCTACCCCTGACACCCCCCAACAGGCCGCTACCGTGACCTTGCACATGACCACGCTGGCGGGCGGCAACGCCCTCAGCTCCTTCCGCGCCCAGCAACTTCAACCCGCCCTGGAGGCGATCCACCCCAAGATCAGCGGCATTGCAGCGCGTTTTGTGCACCTGGTCGCTACCGACGCGGCCCCTACACCCACTGAGCAAGAACGTTTGGCCGCGCTGTTGACCTACGGCGACCCTTATGCGGGCCCCGAAGACGGCGCCGTGCTCATCGTCACGCCCCGCCTAGGCACGCTGTCGCCCTGGGCCTCCAAGGCCACCGACATCGCCCGCAACTGCGGCATCGCCATCCGCCGGGTCGAGCGCATCACCGAATACCGCATCAGCCTCAAATCCGGTCTGCTGGGCAAAACCCCTGAGCTGACGGCCGAGCAGCTGTCCCAGGTGGCCTCATTGCTGCACGACCGCATGACCGAATCGGTGGTGGCCGACCGCAGCGCCGCCGCCGCGCTGTTCACCGAACTGCAGCCCGCGCCCATGGAGCATGTGGATGTGCTGGCCGGCGGCCGCGCTGCCCTGGAGGCCGCCAACACCCGCTTTGGCCTGGCGCTGGCTGACGATGAAATCGACTACCTTGTGACTGCCTTTACGGGCCTCGCGCGCAACCCCACCGACGTGGAGCTGATGATGTTCGCGCAGGCCAACAGCGAACACTGCCGCCACAAGATCTTCAACGCGCAGTTCACCATCGACGGCGTGGCGCAGGACAAGAGCCTGTTCGGCATGATCCGCAACACGCACCAGCTGGCGCCCCAGCACACGGTGATCGCGTATTCGGACAACGCTTCGGTGATGGAAGGCCACCAGGTCGAGCGGTTTGTGGCAAAAATGGGATCTGGCGCTGATCCATCAAGCGCCAATAGCTATCAAAAGAGTAGCGTTACCCAGCATGTGCTGATGAAGGTGGAAACCCACAACCACCCCACGGCCATCTCGCCCTTCCCCGGCGCATCGACCGGCGCAGGCGGCGAGATCCGTGACGAAGGCGCCACCGGCCGCGGCTCCAAGCCCAAGGCGGGCCTCACGGGCTTCACGGTGTCCAAGCTCTGGGGAAGCACAGTTGGCAAGCCCGAGCACATTGCCAGCGCGTTGCAGATCATGGTTGAAGGCCCCCTGGGCGGCGCGGCGTTCAACAACGAGTTCGGCCGGCCCAACCTGAACGGCTACTTTCGTGAGTACGAGCAAGAAGTCGGCGGCGTGCAGCGCGGCTACCACAAGCCCATCATGATCGCGGGCGGTGTGGGCGTGATCGATGCCGAGCTGACGAAGAAGATTGAGTTTCCCGCCGGTTCGCTGCTGATCCAGTTGGGCGGTCCCGGCATGCGCATCGGCATGGGCGGCAGCGCCGCCAGCTCCATGGCCACGGGCACCAACGCCGCCGAGCTGGACTTTGACTCGGTGCAGCGCGGCAACCCCGAGATCGAGCGCCGCGCGCAAGAGGTCATCAACCACTGCTGGGCGCAAGGCGCGGCCAACCCGATCCTCGCCATCCACGACGTGGGTGCAGGCGGCTTGTCCAACGCCTTCCCCGAGCTGACCAACGACGCAGGCCGTGGCGCACGTTTTGACTTGCGTGCCGTGCAGCTCGAAGAGTCGGGCATGGCACCCAAGGAAATCTGGTCCAACGAATCGCAAGAGCGTTACGTGCTGGCGATTGCGCCCGAGTCGCTGGAACCGTTCAAAGCCTTTTGCGAACGCGAGCGCTGCCCGTTTGCCGTGATCGGCACGGCCACGGAAGAGCGCCAGCTGGTGCTGCACGACCCGGCCGCGACGGCCGACCACCAGAAGCTGCCCGTGGACATGCCCATGAACGTGCTGCTGGGCAAGCCGCCCAAGATGCACCGTGACGTGAAGACCGTGGTGCGTGAATTCGCGCCCATGGACCTGACCGGCGTGCCGCTGCAAAAGGCCGTGATCGACGTGCTGGCCCACCCCACGGTAGCCTCCAAGCGCTTCCTCATCACCATTGGCGACCGCACCGTGGGTGGCCTCAGCCACCGCGACCAGATGGTCGGCCCCTGGCAGGTGCCCGTGGCCGATTGCGCCGTGACCCTGGCCGACTACAAGGGCTTTGCGGGCGAGGCGATGAGCATGGGCGAGCGCACGCCGCTGGCCGCCATCAACGCGCCGGCTTCAGGCCGTATGGCCGTGGCCGAAGCCATCACCAACCTGCTGGCCGCCCCCATCGAGCTGCCGCGCGTGAAGCTGTCGGCCAACTGGATGGCCGCGTGTGGCGAGCCCGGCGAAGACGCCGCGCTGTACGAAACTGTGAAGGCCGTGGGCATGGAGCTGTGCCCTGCGCTGGGCATCAGCATCCCCGTGGGCAAGGACAGCCTGTCCATGCGCACGCAGTGGAGCGAAGGTTCTGAGAAGAAGAAAGTTACCTCGCCCGTCAGCCTGATCGTGAGCGCATTCGCTTCGCTGTCCGACGTGCGCGGCACGCTCACGCCCCAGCTCAACGCCACCGAGACCGACACCACGCTGGTGCTGATCGACCTGGGCAAGGGCCAGAACCGCATGGGCGGCAGCATCCTGGGCCAGACGCTGGAGCAAAGCGGTAACGTGGTGCCCGATGTGGACGACCCGAAAGACCTGGTCAACCTCGTCAACGCAGTGAACGCACTGCGCGCCAAGGGCCAGATCCTGGCGTACCACGACCGCAGCGACGGTGGGCTGCTGGCGGCCGCCGCCGAAATGGCCTTTGCGGGCCATGTGGGCGTGGCGCTGAACGTGGACTTGCTGGTCACTGAAGGCGACGGCATCAGCGACAGCCGCATGGACACGGGCGATGCCAAGAACTGGGCAGGCCAGGTGGGGGCTCGCCGCGAAGAGCTCACGCTGAAAGCCCTGTTCAACGAGGAACTGGGTGTGTTGCTGCAGGTGCGTACTGCCGAGCGCAACGACGTGATGCAGACCTTGCGCGAGCATGGCCTGTCCAAGTTCAGCCACTTCGTCGGCAAAACGCGTCCTGCATCGTCCGAGATCGACGCAGGCAAGGGCGAATTGCAGGTCTGGCGCGATGCCAAGGCCGTATTCAGTGCGCCGCTGGCCGACCTGCACCAGGTGTGGGACGCTGTGAGCTGGAAGATTTGCCAGCAGCGCGACAACCCCGCCAATGCCGATGCCGAACACGCCGCAGCGGGCGAGCCCACCGACCCCGGCATGCACGTGCACCTCACGTTCGACGCCACTGACAACGTGGCGGCGCCATACCTGAACTTCGCCAAACCCAAGGTCGCCATCCTGCGCGAGCAGGGTGTGAACTCGCACATCGAGATGGCCTACACGTTCACGGAAGCAGGCTTTGAGGCCTATGACGTGCACATGACCGACCTGCAGACTGGCCGCGTCAAGCTCGAAGACTTCAAGGGCGTGGTGGCCTGCGGCGGCTTCAGCTACGGCGACACCTTGGGCGCGGGCATCGGCTGGGCGCGGTCCATCACCTTCAACCCCGTGCTGGCCGCGCAGTTCCAGGGCTTCTTTGGTCGCACCGATACGTTTGGCCTGGGTGTTTGCAACGGCTGCCAGATGTTTGCCGAGCTGGCCGACATCATCCCCGGCGCGCAGGACTGGCCACGCTTCACCACCAACCAGAGCGAGCGTTTCGAAGCCCGCCTGTCGCTGGTGGAAGTGCTCGAATCACCCAGCTTGTTCCTGCAGGGCATGGCTGGCAGCCGACTGCCGATAGCTGTGGCGCATGGCGAGGGTTATGCCAACTTCAAGTACCGGGGCAACGCCGACAAGGCCATTGCCGCCATGCGTTACGTGGACAACCACGGGCGCGCGACGGAGCAGTACCCCTTCAACCCCAACGGCAGCGCAGGCGGCCTGACGGCGGTGACCACGGCCGACGGCCGCTTCACGGCCATGATGCCGCACCCCGAGCGCGTGTTCCGCAACGTGCAGATGAGCTGGACGAGTGAAGACAAGGCGCAGTACAGCGGCTGGATGCGCATTTGGCGCAACGCGCGCAAGTGGGTAGGCTGATCCGGCGCTGATCGTCTGCACCGCTGCGGCGGTTGTTGCCAAAAGGCTGGCCCCTCATGGGGTCGGCCTTTTTTCGTGGAGCCAACCCTTGAGAAAGGTGGGCGGCGCGGGTGAAAGGGGGCAAGCCAAGGGCTGCTCCGCAACGAGAGCCTGGCCCCCTCGGGTGAGGGTGCTCCCGGCGGCTCAGGGGCTCATCCCATCTTGCGTTGGTAGATCAGCAGGCGGCCCTTGTAGGCCGGGCGGTCTTCCAGGGCCGGGTGGTCCAGGCGCTCTTCCACCACTTCAAACCGGTGCACTGCCATCTGCTTGTGGAAGGTAGAGCGGTTGCCCCGGTTCGGGTCCACGATCCAGATCTGCGCGCCCTGGCCGGCGTGGCGGTCCAGAAAACTGGCCAGCGAGGCGCGGGCGTCGCGTTCATACAGCACATCGCTGCCCATGATGAGGTCGAACTGACCTTGTACCGCGCCTGTTCCCGCGGCGGCGTCCGCGCCCCACTGGCCCGTGCGGTACTTGAGGGGCGGCAGGCCGTTCAGCCGGAGGTTCTCCAGCAGAAACGTTGGTGCCAGCGGGTGGCAGTCGCTGGCGGTCACATCCATGCCGCGCCGGTGGCACACCAGGCTTGCCAGGCCCAGGCCACAGCCAATCTCCAGCACGCGCTCGCCGGTCAGCAAAGGGCGGCTGGCCATGCGTTGTGCCAACTGTGCCCCCGATGGCCAAAGCAGGCCGAACAAGGGCCACGCGGCCGACGATATGCCAAGCGCCTCGGCGGCTCCCAGTGGATCAGAGAACTGTTGCCTGTCGAGCAATGATCGAATGATCAGGTCGGCTGCGCCAGTGATGGCGATGTCTTCGTGTTTGGTGAGGTAGCCGGGCATGGCTTGGGCATGAAGCCCGAATGAGAGCACATGCTCCAGGACCCCAGAGGTGATGGGTGAGGGCGCGAGTATGCGCTTTGTGCGGGGCGGCATTCGCGCCATCCATCGCTGGGCGGAGCAAGGGGCGGCACGCGGGGGGAAACAGGTCGCACATGGTCCGCCCAGACCGAGGGGTCTGTGCAGCGCGGCGCCGTTGGCCTTGGCGTTGCTATAGTCCTGCGCACGCATGGCGGCATGCCCGCCGATTTTGTACAGACTTATTTCAAGGATTCCCCATGGCCACTGGCAGCCTGCTTGCCCTGTTGGACGATATTGCCACCATCCTCGACGACGTGGCCCTCATGACCAAGGTGGCGGCCAAGAAGAGCGCTGCCATGGCCGATGACGTGTCGGTCATGACCAAGGTGGCCGCCCAGAAGACGGCGGGTGTGCTGGGGGATGACCTGGCACTCAATGCCCAGCAGGTCACCGGGGTGCGGGCCGAGCGCGAAATCCCTGTGGTGTGGGCCGTGGCCAAGGGCTCCATGATCAACAAGGTCATCCTGGTGCCTGCCGCGCTGCTGATCAGCGCGTTTGCTCCCTGGGCGGTCACGCCTTTGTTGATGGTGGGGGGCGCTTTTTTGTGTTTTGAGGGCTTTGAAAAAGTGGCGCACAAGCTGCTGCATGCCCAGCACCAGGATGAGGCCGAGCACGAAAGCCATGCCAAGGCCAATGCGAACCCGGCGGTGGACCTGGTAGCCTTTGAAAAGGACAAGATCAAGGGCGCGGTGCGCACCGACTTCATCCTGTCGGCTGAAATCATTGCGATCACGCTGGGCACCGTGGCCTCTGCGCCTTTTGTTCAACAGTTGACCGTGCTGTCGGGCATTGCGGTCATCATGACCATCGGTGTGTATGGCCTGGTAGCGGGCATCGTCAAGCTCGATGACCTGGGCCTGTGGCTCAACAACAAGGCCAGCAGCGCGGCCCGTGCCGTGGGGGCAGGCATCCTGCGCGCTGCTCCCTGGCTCATGAAGGGCCTGTCCATTGCTGGCACGGCGGCGATGTTTCTGGTGGGCGGTGGCATCCTGGTGCATGGCGTTCCGGTGCTGCACCATGCTGTAGAGGGCGTAGCTGCCGCAGCAGGCCAATGGCCGACGGGCGGGTTGTGGAAGGTGGTGGTGGAGAACCTGCTCAACGCGGTGGTGGGCATCGCGGCCGGGGGTCTGGTGCTGGCCGGTGTCACGCTGGTGCAGCGCCTGCGCGGCAAGTCCACAGCGTGAGAATGGGTATGCCTTGATCTAGGTCTAAGGGTTAGTACGGAGGTCTTGAGATAGGGCAAGGTCGGCGGGTGGATGCAGCGGTTCAATACATGCACGGGGGTCGTCCCCGTCCAACCGATGCGAAATCACCATGAAAAAAACTCTGCTGGCTGTAGCCGCTCTGTGTGTTCTGTCTTCTGGCGCTGCGCTGGCGCAACAAGCAGAAGGCCCCTGGATGGTCCGCGCGCGCGTTGTCAACCTTGACAGCGCCAACAAGGACAGCACACCGCTGGGCCTGACGGTCAACGACAAGACCATCCCTGAAGTAGACATCACCTACTTCTTCAACAAGAACATCGCCGCCGAGCTGATCCTCACCGTCCCCCAGAAACACACCCTGCGTGCGGGCGGCGCTGCCATCGGCACGCTCAAGCACCTGCCTCCCACGCTCACTGTGCAATACCACTTTGACGTAGCCGGCTTTAAGCCCTACGTGGGTGCGGGCCTGAACTACACGCGCTTCTCCGGCGTGCACCTGCCCGCTGGTGTGGACATTGACCGCAATAGCTTTGGCCCCGCCTTGCAAGCCGGTGTGGACATTCCGCTGTCCAAGAACCTGTACCTGAATTTCGACGTGAAGAAGGTCTACATCAAGACCGATGTGAGCGCAGGCGGTGCCAAGCTGGGCACCTTCAAGGTGGACCCCGTTCTGGTGGGCGTGGGTCTGGGCTGGCGCTTCTAGTGTGGTGTTGCAGGCTTGACGGCACATTTAAAACCGATGGATTTTTGGTCAGGGCAAGGCGCAAACCACAGCGATACCCGTAGGTATCGCGAGGATTTGCAACGCAGCCCTGGCCGAAAAGACGCGGTTTTAAGTGCCGGATAGCGTGCAACACCACACGAGGGGGGCTGGGTCAAGGTTGGCCCTGTATTTCTGACAGCAAGAGTTCTCCAAGGTTAAAAGGGCTGGCGCCTGCGCCAGCCCTTTTTTTTGTGGGTGCGAAAATGGCTTACACACAGCTGCAGGCGAGGCGACGCACAATGGCGCGAGGGAGCGTGTGGGGCGTGCCGCCGTGGATGCGCCCCAGGTGCCTCTGCTTTTTGACCACCCGGCGGCGCTGCCGCACCCAACGTCTCACTGACCCATGCTCCTGCCTCGCTACTCCGACATTACGCACGGGCTGACCCAGCGGCCCGCACGCATCTCCCCCAAGTATTTTTACGACCAGCACGGCTCGCAGCTGTTTGAGGCCATCACGCGCCTGCCGGAGTACTACCCCACGCGCACCGAGATGGCCCTGATGCAGACGCATGCGGACAGCATTGCAGGCACGGTGGGCCCGGGGCGTACCCTCATCGAACTGGGCGCAGGCAACTGCCAGAAGGCCCGCACCCTGTGCCGCCTGGTGCAGCCAGCGTGTTTTGTGGGTGTGGACATTTCAGCGGATTTTCTGGAACAGGCGGTGCAGGGGCTGCGCGACGACTTCCCCGCGCTGGATGCCCGCGCACTGGCGGGCGACATGACCCTGGGGGTGGCACTGCCGGACGACATTCCCCGCACCGGCCGGCTGGTGTTCTACCCGGGCTCTTCCATCGGCAACTTCGATCCCCCGCATGCCCTGGAACTGCTGGGCCACATGCGCGAGCTTGTGGATGACGATGGCGGCCTGCTCATCGGCATCGATCTGCCCAAGGACGTGGCCGTGCTGGAGGCAGCCTACGACGATGCGGCGGGCGTGACGGCCGAGTTCAATCGCAACGTGCTGCGCCACGTGAACCGCCTGATCGGCAGCGACTTTGATGTGGCGCAGTGGCAGCACCGCGCGTTCTTTAACCCCGAGGCGTCGCGCATTGAAATGCACCTGGAGGCAGCGTCCGATACCGAGGTGTGCTGGCCCGGCGGCGGCCGCAGGTTTGAGCAGGGCGAGCGCATTCACACCGAGAACAGCTACAAATACCCCTTGCCCGTGTTCACCGACATGCTGGCCCGCGCTGGCTTTGCACAGGCCCAGGCGTGGACGGACGAGCGCGGCTGGTTTGCGGTGGTGCACGCGCGTCCCTGATCAGTGGCTGCAATGACCATGACATCCAACACACTGCAGTCCCGCTACACCGCCGTGCGCGGCCGCTCGGTGGCACTGGCGGCGCCCCTGTCGCCCGAGGACTGCTGCGCGCAGTCCATGCCGGACGCCAGCCCCACCAAATGGCACCTGGCGCACACCAGCTGGTTTTTTGAAACCTTCGTTCTCGAAGCGCACGAACCCGGGTTTGCGCCGTTTGCGCCCGCGTTCCGGGTGCTTTTCAACTCTTACTACAACGGTGTGGGGGCCAAGCACCCGCGCCCGCAGAGGGGGCTGCTTACGCGCCCTGCGCTCCATGAGGTGCTGGCCTACCGGGCCGATGTGGATGCCCGCATGGCGCGCCTGCTGCCCACCGTGGTGCACGATGCCTCGCTGTGTGCCCTGATCGAGTTGGGCTTGCAGCACGAGCAGCAGCACCAAGAGTTGATGCTCACCGACATACAGCACCTGCTGTCGTGCAACCCGCTGTTCCCTGTCTATGCGGCGGCTTGCGATGTGGTGCCACCGCCCGTGGCTGCAACTTTGACGTGGCATTCTTTCGACGGAGGGCTCATCGAAATCGGCCATAAAGGCGAAGGCTTTGCGTTTGACAACGAAGGCCCACGCCATCGCACGTACCTGCACCCTTACGCACTGGCCTCGCGCCTTGTTACCCAGGCTGAATTTGAGGCCTTTGTGGAGGGCGGGGGCTACCAGAACCCCATGCTCTGGCTGGCGGAAGGTTGGGATTGGCGGGCAGCACAGGGTCTGAATCACCCGCTGTACTGGCACCGCGTGGAGGGGGCGTGGCATCACTTCACGCTCTCGGGGCTCCAGCCATTGCAGGGATCGCAGCCTGTGGTGCACCTCTCGTACTACGAAGCCGATGCCTATGCGCGCTGGGCGGGAGCCCGCCTGCCGACCGAGGCCGAATGGGAGCACGCTGCGGCGCAGGATGCCGACCCCATGGTGCAGCTCTTTGGCGTCGCCTGGCAATGGACACAGTCGAGCTACGCCCCGTACCCCGGCTTTCAGGTGGCGGCAGGTGCCGTGGGCGAATACAACGGCAAGTTCATGGTGAATCAGTACGTGCTGCGGGGCTCGTCCTGCGTTACGCCACCGGGGCATGAGCGGCTGACCTACCGCAACTTCTTCCCCGCCACCGCGCGCTGGCAGTTCACGGGCATCCGGCTGGCACGCGACCTGGGTTGATACGGGGCTCTGCCGTCCCGAAGGCTGCTGTAGACAGCGGCGAACCGCACGTTTTTGGTGGGGTAGGGCTCTCCTACAATCGCGCTCGCTCGCCCTGCCGGCGCAGCCACGGCGCGCCGTGCCTACCAACCCCTTTTGAACCGTGAGACTCTCATGACCGCTTTGCGAACCTTGTCCCTGTTGTGCCTGAGCGTTGCGCTGGGCGCGTGCAGCCAGATCGATACCGGCAATGTGGGTGTGGAGCGCACGCTGGGCAAGGTGGGGCAGGAGGCCCTTCCGCCGGGGCTTTACTTCACGCTGTTCAAGACGGTGGATGAATTCACGGCTAAAGAGGTGAGCTTTTCGCTGGAGAACCTCACCCCCAAGAGCCGCGACAACCTGACCATGCAGGACGTGGACATCGACATCTATTTCAAGACCACGCCGGCCTCCATCCCTACGCTGTTCGTCAAATACCAGGGCGATGTGGTGCAGCACAGACAAGTGGTCAAAGACGGCACGGCGGACCTGCTGGTGGCCTACAGCCGCGTGCAGCGCGAAGCCCGTGAAGCCATCTACAAGGCCATTGCCCAGATGGATGCGACCACCATGCACACCAAGCGCGCCGAGCTGGCAGAAAGCGTGCGCACCACCTTGCAGGCCGAGCTGGACGCCACGGACAAAGGCGCCTTCACTGTCACCGCCGTGAATGTTCGCAACATGCTGACGGACAAGGCCATCGAATCCGCCATCCGCCAGCGTGCCGAGACGGACCAGGCGATCGAGAAAAAGCGCAAGGAGATCGACCTGGCCAAGGCCGAGGCAGAGCGCCTGATCGTGCAGGCCGAAGGCGAGGCAAGGGCCAATCAGATCATCAGCGCATCGCTCACGCCCGCGCTCAAGGAAATCCGGCTGGCCGAGATCCAGCGCGACACCGCCCTGGCCATTGCCAGCAAGCAGGGCAACACGGTGCTGATGGGCGGCGGCGCTGCACCACTGGTCAGTGTGGGCCGGTAAATCAGGGCGCCAAGCGGTGCCACTGTGGGTTGATTTGCTATTGAAATAATAGCTAATAGCGCTTACCTGTCAAGCGCTGGAGGCTAAAAACACTTGAAATTTTGAGTGGCCACGCGCCTTCAGGGCATGGCCACTCGCAGTTCACACCTTGTCGAGCGCCTGGGCCAGGTCGGCCTGCAGGTCATCGATGTGCTCGATGCCCACCGACAAGCGCACCATGCCCTCGCTCACGCCGGCCTTGGCCAGCTCCTCGGGGTTGAGCTGGCGGTGGGTGGTCGATGCGGGGTGAGTGGCGAGGGACTTCGCATCGCCGATGTTGACCAGGCGCGTGAAGAGTTGCAGCGCATCCAGAAAACGTGCACCGGCCGCACGTGGGTCGGCGTCGCTGTTCTTCACGCCAAAGCTCAGGATGCCCGAGGCCTTGCCGCCTGACTGGCGCTGCACCAGCGCGTGGTCCGGGTGGTCAGGCAGACCGGCGTAGCGCACCCATTCCACCTTGGGATGGCTTTGCAGGTACTTGGCAATGGCCAGCGTGTTGTCGCAGATGCGGTCCATGCGCAGCGCCAGGGTTTCGATGCCTTGCAGGATCAGGAAGGCATTGAGCGGCGCCAGCGCCGCGCCGGTATTGCGCAGCGGCACCACGCGCGCCCGGCCGATAAAGGCAGCCGGGCCCAGGGCCTCGGTGTAGACCACGCCGTGGTAGCTCACATCGGGCTCGTTCAGGCGCGGGAAGCGGGCCTTGTGCTCGGCCCACGGGAACTTGCCGCTGTCCACAATCGCGCCGCCCACGCTGTTGCCGTGGCCGCCCAGGTACTTGGTGAGCGAGTGCACCACGATGTCGGCGCCATGCTCGATGGGGCGCAGCAGGTAGGGGCTGGGCACCGTGTTGTCCACGATCAGCGGCACGCCGTGGTCGTGCGCCACCTTGGCCAGCGCGGCGATGTCGGTCACGTTGCCCAGCGGGTTGCCGATGGACTCGATGAAGATGGCCTTGGTGCGCGCGTCGATGTGCTGCGCAAAGCTGGCCGGGTCACGCGGGTCGGCAAAGCGCGTGGTGATGCCTTGCTGCGGCAGCGTGTGGGCAAACAGGTTGTAGGTTCCGCCGTAGAGCGTGCTGGCCGACACGATGTTGTCGCCCGCCTCGGCAATGGTCTGGATGGCATAGGTGATGGCTGCCATGCCCGAGGCCACGGCCAGCGCGGCAATGCCGCCTTCGAGCGCTGCGACGCGCTTTTCGAGCACGTCGGTGGTGGGGTTCATGATGCGGGTGTAGATGTTGCCCGGCACCTTCAGGTCGAACAGGTCCGCGCCGTGCTGGGCGCTGTCAAACGCGTAGGCCACCGTCTGGTAGATGGGCACGGCCACGGCCTTGGTGGTGGGGTCGGGGCTGTAGCCGGCGTGGACGGCCAGGGTTTCGATTTTCATGAAGCTTGTCTCTTTCGTTGAAGGGAAGGGAGTGGCACCACCGGTCTCCACCCGTGGCTGAGCGGAGCTCGGTGCGCCGATGGCGCGGGCCATTCTGGCACCGCTGGCCCCTGGCGTCATCGAATCGTTGGCTATGTGCTTATGACGTTCTTGTGCGTGCTGGGCAACCTCACGCCGCAGGCTCGTCCATGGCGCTGTCGATGGGCTCTGGCGAGGTGCGCCGCTTCTGCCGGCTGCGCCGCCAGGCCTTCTCGATTTCCACGACCACCAGCACCACCAGCGCGGCGCCAATGCACAGCGCCAGCTCGCCCAGGCTCAGCGGCTCCGTGCGGAAGATGGGGTTGAGCCAGGGCACGTAGATGGTTGCCATCTGCAGCGCAAAGGTGAGCAGCACGGCGCCCAGCAGCGGGCGGTTGCTCAGCAGGCCCAGGCGCCAAATGGGTTCGGATTCGGAGCGGATGGCGATCACGTGCGCCATTTGCGCCAGCGTGAGCACGGTGAACACCATGGTCTGCCAGTGCGCGTGGCCGGTGTGCAGTGCCCAGGCCTGCACCGCCAGGCACAGCCCACCAATGAGCAGGCCCACGCCCAATATGTGCTGCCACATACCGTGGGCAAACAGGCTTTCGCGCGGTGCGCGGGGCGGGCGCTGCATGATGCCGCGCTCGGCTGGCTCGGCCGCCAGTGCCAGGCCGGGCAGGCCGTCGGTCACCAGGTTGACCCACAGGATGTGGATGGGCAGCAGCGGAATGGGCAGCAGCAACAGCGGCGCTAGGAAGATGGTCCAGATCTCGCCCGAGTTGCCCGTCATCGCGTAGCGCACAAACTTGCGGATGTTGTCGTAGATGCGGCGGCCTTCGCGCACCGCCGCGACGATGGTGGCGAAGTTGTCGTCCAGCAGCACCAGGCTCGATGCCTCGCGCGCCACGTCGGTACCGCCCTGGCCCATCGCAATGCCGATATCGGCGCGTTTGAGGGCCGGGGCGTCGTTCACGCCGTCGCCTGTCATAGCCACGAAGTGGCCCTGGGCCTGCAGCGCCTCGACGATGCGGATCTTCTGCGCCGGGTCCACGCGGGCGTAGACCTGCACCTGTTCCACGCGGGCGCGCAGTGCGGCATCGTCCAGTGTGGCCAGGTCGGCGCCGGTGAGCACTGGGGCATCGCTGCTGCGCACAATGCCCAGGCGGTGCGCAATCGCGCGCGCGGTGGCGGGGTGGTCACCTGTGATCATTACGGGCGTGATGCCCGCGCTGATGCAGTCGCGCACTGCGGCTTTCGCCTCAGCACGGGGTGGGTCGATGAGGGCGATCAGGCCCAGCAGCTCCAGCTGGTTTTCTACCGCGTCGATGTCGTTGGTGTCGGGCAGGCGGATGTGGCTGCGGCGGGCCAGGGCCAGCACCCGCAGGCCCTGGGCGGCCAGTTGCTGGGCAGTGGCGAGGACCTTGGCGGTGTCCAGTGCGGCAGCGCCTTCGGGCGTCCAGTGGGCGGTGCAGCGGGGCAAGACCGACTCCGGGGCGCCCTTGGTGTAGGCCACAAAGCCATCGGCAGCGCGGTGGAAGGTGGTCATGCGCTTGCGGTCCGAGTCAAAGGGCTGCTCTTGCACGCGGGGGCTGCTCACATCCAGCTGGGCCTTGTCCAGTCCGCCCGCATGGGCGGCCAGCACCAGCGCGGTTTCGGTGGGGTCGCCCTGCCAGCGGGTGCCGAACTGGCCCTCTTCGTTCTGCGCCTGGAGCGTGGCGTCGTTGCACAGCGCTGCGGCGCGCAGGGCCTCGGCATGGGCGGGGCCGGGCAGGGGGTCACCGGGCACCCAGCGCACGCCGTGGGCCAGCAGCAGCTCGGCATGCATGCGGTTTTGCGTGAGGGTGCCGGTCTTGTCCGAGCAGATGGTGGTGACCGAGCCCAGGGTTTCGACCGACGGCAGGCGCCGCACCAGCGCATGCACGGCCACCATGCGGCGTGCGCCCAGGGCCAGGAGCACGGTGACCACCGCAGGCAGTGCCTCGGGGATGGCGGCCACGGCCAGACTGATGGCGGTGAGGGCCATGAGCAGCGGCGCCTCGCCGCGCAGCACGCCGACCACAAAGATCACCGCGCAGATGCCCAGCACCGCGATCGCCAAGCGCTTGCCAAAGGCCGCCAGGCGCAGTTGCAGCGGCGTGCTGCGGTCGCCGGTGTCGAGCAGCGTGGCCACCTTGCCCAGCTCGGTGTGCATGCCGGTGGCCACCACCAGGCCGCGTGCCCGGCCATGCGTGGCCGTGGTGCCCTTGAAGGCCATGTTGGTGCGGTCGCCCAGCGCGCCCACATCCTCGGCGGCCAGGGCCTGCGTCTGCTTGGCTACGGTGACGGACTCGCCCGTGAGGGCCGATTCATCCACCTGCAGCTGCGCAATCTCGATCAGCCGCAGGTCGGCCGGAATCTGGTTGCCCGCCTCCAGTAGCACGATGTCACCCGGCACCAGCGCCGTGGCGGGCACCACTTGCACGGCTCCGCTGCGCAGCACCGTGGCGTGCGCCGCCGCCAGCTGGCGCAGCGCCGCCATGGCCTGGTCGGCGCGCCATGCCTGAACAAAGCCGATGACGGCATTGAGCACCACGATCACCAGGATGACCAACGTGTCGGTGACCTCCCCCACCAGGCCCGAGATGACGGCCGCGCCCAGCAGCACCAGCACCATGAAGTCCTTGAACTGGTCAGTCAGCAGATGCCACCAGGGGCGGTCTTGCCCCGCCGCCAGCTCATTGGCGCCGTGGGTGGCGCTGCGGCGCAGGGCTTCGTCGGGGTGCAGGCCCGCGTCCGGGTCAACGGCGTGCTCGCGTGCCACGTCTATGGCATCGCGCAGATGAGGATGGGGGTGCTTCACAGCATCAGTTTCCATATAGAAAGACCACGTAGGTGTTGACCAGGTACACCGCCGCCATGCCGATGCTGACCATGCCCACCGCGCGCAGCACACGGCTGCGCGGGCGAAAGAACAGGCCCACCACCGCCAGCCCGGTCATGACTACGGCCGATGCGGCGGTGATGGCATGCACGGGCGACACATGGGCCAGCAGATCGCCTGGGCGGTAGAACAGATCATCTATGCCCACGATGGCCACGTTGAACAGGTTGCTGCCCAGCAGGTTGCCAATGGCCATGTCGAGCGCACCCAGCCGCAGGGCGGACAACGTGACCGCCAGCTCGGGCAGGGTGGTGACCAGGGCCACGAACAGGCTGCCCACAAAGCTGCGGTTCCAGCCCATGGTGGTGGCCAGGTTGACCGCCACAAAGGGCAGCCACATGCCGGCCCCCACCACGATGGCAGCCGCCATCGCAAAGCGGGTGGCCGCTTGTCGAAGGCTGGGCAGCGTAGTTGCTGCGTTGTTGGTGGGCGGCACTGTGTCGGCCGGTGGCGCAGCGGGGTGGCTCCGTTCATACGCAAAGACGGTGCGCATCGCCACCAGGTACAGCAGCAGGATGACGGGCGTGAGCAACCCCACGCTGCGCTGGGAGGCAGTGCCAGCGCCGGTGGAAGCACTGGCAGTAGCCCCCAGTTGGCCCATCAGCAGCCCCAGCAGCAAAAAGCCCAGCAGCACCACGCCAAAAGCGCCTGCCAGCACGTGGCCGTGGGCGGCCCGGGTCCATACCGGTGCTGGCCGGTACAGCAGGTCGATCACCACCAGAAACACCAGGTTGAGCACGCAGCTGCCCAGTGCGTTGCCCACAGCCAGGTTGGGGGTGTTTGCGATGGTGACGCTGGTGATGCCGGTGGCCAGCTCTGGAAGCGAAGTCACGCTGGCCACCAGCGTGAGGCCGATCCAGCTGCCCGACAAACCTGTGCGCTGGGCAATGGCATCACCGTAGCGCGACAGCTGGTAGCCCGCCGCGCCAATCAGCCCCGCGCAGACTGCGAACTGCAGCCACACCAGCAGCGTGGCCGTCATGGCGCTGGCCCGCAAGGCGGGCATGAAAACGGGTCAGTGTGCATGGGGCATTGCTGTTGAGCCGCCACATGCATGTGCATCAATGTGCTTTGTGCGGCCGGGCTTTGTAGAAGGTCAGTGGGATCTCGTTGGCCTGGTTCAGCACCTGGCGCTTGATCTTGCCCACCACGTGCATTTCACAGGGCTTGCAGTCAAAGCGCAAGGTCAGCTTCTCCTTGCCGTTGATCAGCATCAAGGGTTCGGCCTTGATGGTGCCCTGCACGCCCGTCACGCCCTTGGCCTGCTTGGGGCACAGGCTCATCGAAAAGCGCACGCAGTGCTTGGTGATCATCAGGCTCACTTCGCCTTCCTCTTCGTGCGCCTCGTAGGCTGCGTCGATCACCTTGACGCCGTGGCGCACATAGAAGTCGTGTGCCTTGTGGTTGAACACATTGCCCAGGAAGGAGAGCGTGTCCTCGGGGTAGGGCGCAGGCGGCTCCACCGGCGTGGCGCGCGGTAGGCGGGCAAAGTTGCGGGCGCGGTTGGCCTCGAGGTCGGCCACAGCATCGCGGCGCAGGGCATTGAGCACAGAGGCGGGCACAAACCAGGGCTGCGAGAGTTGAAGCGCAATGTCATGCACCGCAAACACCGTGGCACCAAAGCGGCCCAATTGCTCGCGCAGGCTGGCCTCGGCCTTGGTGGCGTCGGTAGCACTCTGGTGGGGTTGCAGCACGTCGGCGCAGCCCACATTGCCATCCTCGTCGGTCAGCAGCAGGCTGAAACCCGTGGGCGTTTCGCTCAGCTGCGCCCACAGACCGATGCGGCGGTCGCTGGATTTTTTCTCCAGCGTGCGCACCCAGTCCATGTCGCGGTTGCGGTTGACCTCGGTGCCCTTGCGCAGGTCCTTGAATCCTTCCATCGGGTCTTTGGGGTACACCCGCCACTGACCGACGTTGCGGGCCGACACGGGCTCGGCCACGTTGATGGCCATGCCCACCAGCTCCTTGTGCAGGTCGTAGTAGCACAGGCCGTCGCCGTTGTGCAGCACGGTGGCGGGGTCGCTCAGTTCCAGCTCCACAAAGTCTGGGCCCAGCTTGGTTACCCAGCCGATGGCCTGGCCGGGGTTCTTGGGGGTGTCGAATGCGCCGATGTCTTCCTTGCGGCCCGTCACGAAGTAGTCGGTGAACTCGCGGTTGAAGTTCTGCAGCGGGTCGGGCGTGAAGGTGAAGGTGGTGCGCCCGCTGGACGAGCGGGAGAGCGGCCGGCCCTGGGCCTCACGCTCGTCGATGATTTCGTCGAGCAGCGTGCGGTAGTGGGCGGTGATGTTCTTCACATAGCCCATGTCCTTGTAGCGCCCTTCGATCTTGAAGCTGCGCACGCCCGCGTCGATGAGGGCTCGCAGGTTGTCGCTCTGGTTGTTGTCCTTCATGGAGAGCACGTGCTTGTCGTGCGCAATGAAGCGGCCCTGCGCATCGGTCACCTGGTAGGGCAGGCGGCAGGCCTGGCTGCAGTCGCCGCGGTTGGCGCTGCGGCCCGTTTGCGCATGGCTGATGTTGCACTGGCCGCTGTAGGCCACGCACAGTGCGCCGTGGATGAAGAACTCGATGTTGGCGCGCCCCGGCGCATCCACGGGCCCCAGCGCCTTGTGCACGGCGGCGATCTGTTGCACCGTCAGCTCGCGTGCCAGCACAATCTGCGAGAGGCCTGCGTCCTGCAGAAAGCGTGCTTTCTCGGGCGTGCGGATGTCGGTCTGGGTGCTGGCGTGAAGTTGGATGGGGGGCAGGTCGATTTCGAGCAGGCCCATGTCCTGGATGATGAGGGCGTCGGCACCGGCCTCGTACACCTGCCACGCCATTTTGCGAGCGGCCTCCAGCTCGTCGTCGCGCAGGATGGTGTTGAGCGTGATGAAGATGCGGCTGTTGAAGCGGTGCGCATGCTTCACCAGGCGTTCGATGTCGCGGATGTTGTTGCCCGCACTGGCCCGCGCGCCAAAGGCTGGGCCGCCGATGTAGACGGCATCGGCGCCGTGGTTGATGGCTTCGATGCCGATGTCTGCGTCGCGCGCGGGCGAAAGCAGTTCGAGCTGGTGGGGCAGGAGAGACATGGGGCGTGATTATTTCAGTTTCGCGGTGCCGTGGAGCTTCCCTCGGGTATCGGGCGCTGCACTTTTGGTAACCATGTGACGATGCATTGTGCGGTGGGGGTCTGGTACAACGGGCGCAGCGTGCAAGCCGTGGCGCCATCCCATGGCCTCCGTGAACCGCGTTCTTGCAAGGCCGCAGGCACCGGTGGCCACTCCGTCAAACCCAGTGAAAGGACTCTGATGAGCACCTCCCGCGTGAAGAAGCCCACCCAGCTGACACTGGCGATCAATGACCTAGACTTTTGCTACCTGCCGCCTCGGCTCAGCTTGTCTCCCATGCGGCACAACGACCTGGTCTGCACGGTGGACTGTTCGTGGTTCTTTTCCGAAGGTGCCAACCACATGGTGTTTGCACTGGACTGCACGGGCGGGCAGGGCAGCTACAACCCCCACTGCGGGCCGATTTACCGCCACGGCCAGAACCTTTGGTCCGAGGCGCGGGGCTTCATCATCTTTGCGGACGGCATGGTGATGGCCGAGCGATGGAACGGCACGGCCATGCCGGGGCTGGTGACGGTTACCAACACCTCGGGGGCGATCTTCAATCCGGCGGTACACCCCGTTTTCACGCTTCACGTCCGGGCCGGCTACAGGATGGGTGGGTTTGCCGACCGGATGCGCATCACCATCCACCAGGGCATCGCGGCCGATGGCCCGGTTTTGTTTGAAGGCGAGGTGACCGGGGCTGGGTGGGGCTGGGACTGGACGGGGTCGCACAAAGTGGCCATTGCCGGTATTGGTCCGCACTTCGTGACCCCCAATGACACGGGCTGCGTGGAAGAGCGCGTACCCCGCGACGCACCGAACGCCATCCTGCCGTTTACCAACTTCAAGTTGCGGATGGTGAAAGGTTGAGCGCTTGCCAACGGGCGCGCTGCCGCTCAAAGGGCAGCTTCAGAGGGTGACTTCGGCGAATCATCTTGCGCCATTAGCCGTTTTAATGGCCCAGCAAATTACTAAGCTTGCATAGCAATTGGCGACGGCAAGGGAGGATGGTGGCTAGGATGCGGTGCGTTTTGCCCCGAAATGGTGCGCAAAAGTTGCGACTATATTTTTTGGAGATTTCTACCGTGTTCCGAGCTTTCACCCGCCTGCGTCCGTCGTCTTTCCCCGTGTCCGTTGTGCAGCTGGCTGCCGTGGGTGTGTGTGTTGCCGCCGCCACTGCAGCCACCGCACAGGATGTGCAAACCGTCAAGATCGCCCACGCTGGCCCAGTGTCGGGCGGCATTGCCCACATCGGCAAGGACACTGAAAACGGCGTGCGCTTGGCGATTGACGACCTGAACGCCCAGAACCTCGTGATCGGTGGCAAGAAGATCAAGTTTGAAATTGCGGCCGAAGACGACGCGGGCGACCCGCGCCAGGCCACCGCCGTGGCGCAGAAGCTGTGCGACCAGAAGGTGGCGGGCGTGGTGGGTCACCTGCAGTCGGGCACGTCCATCCCCGCATCGGCCATCTATGCCAAGTGCGACCTGCCGCACATCACGGCATCGGCCTCCAATCCTGACCTGACCAAACCCGGCCACAAGACCACCTTCCGCCTGATCGCCAACGACAACGCGCTGGGCGCGGCGCTGGCCCTGTTTGGTGCCGACCATCAGAAGCTCAAGAGTGTGGCCATCATCGACGACCGCACGGCCTACGGCCAGGGCGTGGCCTCGGTCTTCAAGGCCACGGCGCAACAAAAGGGCCTGAAGGTGGTGGCTGAGGAGTTCACCAACGACAAGGCCACCGACTTCATGGCCATCCTCACTGCCATCAAGAACAAGAAGCCCGATGCGATCTTCTACGGCGGCCTGGACGCGCAGGCCGGCCCCATGCTGCGCCAGATGGAGCAGCTGGGCCTGGGCAATGTGAAGTTCTTCGGCGGCGACGCGCTGTGCACCGAAAAGCTGCCCGAGCTGTCGGGCAAGACCCCCGCCCTGAAGAACGTGACCTGCGCCACCGGCGGCGCATCGGTGGACAAGATGCAGGGCGGCGCCGACTGGAAGAAGCGCTACGACGCCAAGTTCTCTGGCCAGTTCCAGATTTACAGCCCCTATGCCTATGACGCCGCCATGGTGCTGGCCGACGCCATGAAGCGCGCCAATTCGGTGGACCCGAAGGTGTTTACCCCCTTCCTGGCCAAGACCGAATACAAGGGCGTGACCGCCAACATCGCCTTCACCGCCAAGGGCGAGCTGACGACGCCCGCCGTGACGCTATACACCTTCAAGGACGGCAGCCGCGTGGCGCTGAACTGAGGGGTCGCCCGCGCATGGATCGGTGCCGGTGGACTCGGGTACCCGATGGCCCTGCCTGCAGAGTGGAAGCGGAGCTTCAGTCAGTCCCTCGGACCGCCCGCGCGGGCCGCTCCGGGGCTGGTGCCGTAGTGCCGCCGGAACAGTCGTGCCAGGCTGCTGGCGTTGCCCAGACCCACCTCGTCAGCGATGGCGGAGAGGCTGTGGTGTGAATGGGTTACGCGCCAGTGGGCGTGTTCCATGCGCATCGCTGTCCAGTGGTTGTGAGCGCTGTGGCCGAAGCGCTCGGTGAACAACCGATCCAGCTGTCGGCGGCCAATGCCGATGCGCTCGGCGATGCTGGCCACGGTAAGGCCGTCGGCCATGGAGGTGCGCATCAGCGCGACCGCACGCACCAGGTGGCGGCCCAGGTCCGGCCCGCCGCCTTCCATCGATTGCAGGTGGTGCCCCTGATGGCGTGGTTCGTCCACCAGCATGTCGGCCAAGCCCTTGAAGGCGCGCTCCCGGCCGCAGTGGCGTGACAGCAACTCCACCGCCATGTCGATGGCCGCGGTGCCGCCCGCGCAGGTGATGCGGTCGCGGTCAAAGCAATAGATCTGCTCGCTGGCCACCGCTATGCGTGGGAAGGCATGGCGGAACTCGGTCACATGGCGCCAATGCAGCGCCACGCGGCGGCCTTTGAGCAGACCCGCCTCGGCGAGCAAAAAGCTGGCGTTGTCGATCGCCACGAGGGGCAGGCCCCGCGCTGCAGCCTGTCGCAGCACGGGCCCATGGGTGTGCACATGTCCCAGCGACGCTTGCACCGTGCGGCTGCCAAACACCACCAGATAGTCGAATGCCGCCAGGTCCACGGAGTCAGGCGTGGCCTCCATCGTCACCTGCACCCCGCTGCTGGACACCACGGGCGCGCTGTCGACGCCCATCAGCGTCCAGGCGCAGTAGCGCTGGCGGCTGCGGTCCGCTTCGTCGGCCGAAAAGCGCAGCTTGTCCAGAAACGCGCCAAATGGCAGCAGCGCGAAGTCGGGTAGCGGCATCAAGAGCAGGCGTACGTCGGGGCGCTGTAGAGGGCGGTCGTTGGCGGTGCTCATAAGGTATCCATTTTGGTATCAAAAATAGCCAGATTGGATTGCATACCACGGACAGGAGGTGCCTAGACTCCAGACCATGCTTTTCCAAGAAGGGTGCTGCGATGGAACTGAAAATATGGCTCGTCTACCTGTTGGCGGTCATCGGGCTGTCCTTGACCCCGGGGCCCAACAGCCTGCTGGTGCTGGCCCATGGCGCGCTGCATGGGCGCGTGCGCACGCTGTGGACCATTGCGGGCGGGGCGGTGGGCTTTGTGAGCCTGATCGGGCTGTCCATGCTGGGCATCGGCGCGCTGCTGCAGTCGTCGGCCCACGCGCTCACGGTGATGAAATGGGTGGGCGGGGCGTATCTGGTGTGGCTGGGCATCCAGCTGTGGCGGGCGCCGGCCATGCAGGTGCAGGCCTTGCCCCGTGCTGCGGGACCGGCATCGGTGACGGGCGGCAGGATGTTTCGCCAAGGGCTGCTGGCAGCCATTTCTAACCCCAAGGTGCTGCTGTTCTATGGGGCCTTCCTGCCGCAGTTCATCGCGCCGGGGCGCGACCTGTGGGTGCAGTTCGTGATCATGGCGGGCACCTTCGCGGCGGTCGAATGCCTGGTCGAATTCGGCCTGGCGAGCCTGGCGCACCGCATCCGGCCCTGGTTGCAGCGCACGGGCCGCAAGTTCAACCGTGCCTGCGGCGGGTTGTTCGGCCTGATGGGGGCGGCGCTGCCCATGACGCACTGACTGAAGGCAGGGAAGGCCTTGCCCGGTTTACAGTGCAGTCCTGCACAGCATAGGGAGCACAGGCATGCGGGGATTGTTTGGTTTGGTGGGGCTGGCTGTGGTGCTGGCCATCGTGGGCCTGTTGGCCAAGAAGCAGTTGTCGGCCACGCGCGCCCCGGTGCCCGCGCTGCAGACGGCGCCCGGGGCCGACCCTGCGTCGGCACCGCCTGTCACCGTGCGCGACCAGAGTCAGCAGATCCAGCAGCAGGTCAAGCAACAGGTGGAAGGCCTGATGCAGCAAGCCCGGCCCATGCCCGACGAAGAAAAATAAGCAAAATTGGCCCCTGGCGCTTGTATGTCAAGCGCTAGTAGCTATCATTTAAATAGCAATGACCCTTGACCAAGATTTGCACTGGATGCGCCTGGCCCTGGCCGAGGCGCAGGCAGCCGCGCAAGCGGGTGAGGTGCCCGTGGGCGCCATCGTGATCAAGGACGGCCAGGTCATCGCCACGGGCCGCAACGCCCCCGTGGAGGGCCACGACCCCACGGCCCATGCCGAGATCGTGGCCCTGCGCGCGGCGGCGCAGCGGCTGGGTAACTACCGGCTCGACGGCTGCAGCCTCTACGTCACGCTGGAGCCTTGTGCCATGTGCAGCGGCGCCATGCTGCATGCGCGGCTGGCGCGGGTGGTGTACGGTGCGGCAGATCCCAAAACAGGCGCGGCCGGTTCGGTGCTCAACCTGTTCGGCCATGCCGAGATCAACCACCAGACCCAGGTGCAAGGCGGGGTGCTGGCCGAAGAATGTGGTGGTCTGCTCAGCGGCTTTTTCCGCCAGCGCCGCCATCAACAACGCACCGAGGCACTGGCCCGCCATCCGTTGCGCGACGACGCTTTGCGCACGCCCGATGCGGCGTTTGCCAACGTGCCCGGCTACCCCTGGGCGCCTCACTACATCAGCGACCTGCCCAGCCTGGCGGGCCTGCGTTTGCACACCCTCGACGAAGGTCCTCGCGATGCGCCCCGCACTTGGCTGTGCCTGCATGGCAACCCGGCCTGGAGCTACCTGTACCGGCGCATGCTGCCCACCTTTCTGGCTGCAGGCGACCGCGTGGTGGCGCCCGACCTGATTGGCTTTGGGAAAAGCGATAAGCCCAAGAAAGAGGGCGCCCACCAGTTCGAATGGCACCGCCAGGTGCTGCTGGAGCTGGTGGAGCGGCTCGATCTGTGCAACGTGGTGCTGGTGGTGCAGGACTGGGGCGGCATCCTGGGCCTGACGCTGCCCATGGCCATGCCGGATCGTTTTGACGGCCTGCTGGTGATGAACACCCTGCTGGCCACGGGTGATGCGCCACTGCCTGCCGGATTTGTCGACTGGCGTGCCATGTGCCGCGACAAGCCGCTGTATGGAGTAGGGCGCCTGCTGGCGCGTGGCAATCCGCATCTGACGGCGGCGGAGTGCGCTGCCTACGATGCGCCGTTCCCGGACAAAGGCTACCGCGCCGCGTTGCGGGCCTTTCCAGAACGCGTGCCCGCTGCTGCGGGTGTCCCGGGCGCCGCAGTGTCGCGCGCGGCCCGCGATTTTTGGCAGCACCAGTGGCAGGGCCGCAGCCTGATGGTGGTGGGTGCGCAGGACCCGGTGCTGGGCCTGCCCACCATGCGGGAGCTGCAGCAGTGCATCCAAGGCTGCCCCGAGCCCATCGTGCTGCCCCATGCCGGCCACTTTGTGCAGGAGCATGGCGAGGCCATTGCCGCACAGGCTGTGGAATACTTCGCGCACTGACTTGTCCGCTGGCGCCGCCTGACTGCATGTGGCGCCCGGCATTCCCCCTGTTTACGGAGCAGGCCCCTCGGCGGGTCTGAGCGCTTTGCACGACCACCATCACGACCCTTTCCATTGCGACCACGACCACGGTCCCAAGCACATCTACATCTACTCGCCCTCCAGCGCCGTGCGCGACAAGGCCGCCTTCAAGCGCGGCATTGCCCGGCTCAAGTCCCTGGGCCATGAGGTGGAGGTGGATGAGGACGCGCTGGCCACCCACACCCGCTTTGCGGGCGACGACGCCACCCGGCTGGCTGCCATCCACCGCGCTGCGGCCAGCGGCGCCGATGTGGCGCTGATCTCGCGCGGGGGCTACGGCCTGTCGCGCATCCTGCCGGGCATCCGCTACAAGGCGGTGGCCAAGGCGATTGAAAAGGGCATGCACTTTGTGGGCGTGAGCGATTTCACCGCCTTCCAGCTGGCCGTGTTGGCCAAGACGAGGGCCACCACCTGGGCGGGGCCATCGCTGGGGGCTGACTTTGGTGTGGTGGGCGAGCCCGACGACATCATGGAAGCCTGCTTTGACGACCTGCTGACCGGCCACGGCGAAGGCACAGGCTGGCGCATGCACAAAGAGCAGCTAAACGCCGCCACGGGCAAGCCTGCCGTGCCCAATGTCTATGTGAAAAGCGCCACGCTGTGGGGTGGCAACCTGGCGGTGCTGGCATCGCTGGTGGGCACGCCGTATTTCCCGCAGGTCAAGGGCGGCGTGCTGTTCATCGAAGACGTGCACGAGCACCCCTACCGCATCGAACGCATGCTGACCCAGCTGCTGCACGCCGGTGTGCTGGCCCAGCAGAAGGCTGTGGTGCTGGGGCAGTTCACCAACTTCAAGCTGGCACCGCATGACAAGGGCTACAAGCTGCAGTCGGTGGTGGACTGGCTGCGCACCCAGATCAAGGCGCCGGTGCTGACCAACCTGCCGTTCGGGCATGTTGAAACGAAGGTGCTGCTGCCCGTGGGCGCCACGGTGTCGCTGTCGGTGGAAGAGCGCGATGCGCTGATCTACTGGGGGCACCAGCACTGACGCGGTGAGGCCTTTACCCGCATGACACCGCCACAACGGCGGTTCGCCACGCGCGCGTGGTGCGCGTCAGGAGGGGGTGTGAGGGGCGGCCTGTGCTGGGCGCAGGGCGCGTGGGAGCTGCCCCTGGAACAGCTGGGTGACCTGGTCGATCACGCCCCGGGCACCGTGCTCGCCCCGCAGCGGTACCAGCGTGCTGAAGAGGTCGGTGCGCAGGTACCAAAGCGCCTCGATGTCGCCGGCATAACGCAGCCGCATGTTCATGCGTGCCACCTCGCAACCGGTCATGCCGGCGAGGCTCTGCAGCATGGCCCGGCGCACCTCTTCCAGCCCCTGGTTGCGCACCCATGCCGTGGACGACGGCTTGTCACGGCCCAGCAGGTCGTGAAGGTTGTTGCGGAGAGTCGGCTTGTTCCAGCGCATGGCGGGGTAAGGGCGGGCTTTTTGTAACAGGGACGGCCAAAGTAAGCGGGAGCGAGGTGCAGCGCAAGGGGCGTGCTCCTGTTTTTGCATAAAGACAACAACTTGCCCCGGCTTGTTGCGAATTTTTACGTGTTGGTGGATTTTCAGGCGACCGGGGTTGCACCTCCCTTTCGCGACGCTGACGATGTGCGGAGTCGTTGTGGTGAACGCTGCACCCGCGCCTTTCGCTGCGGCTGCGGCCTCAGGCAACACTTGTTGGCGCTTTGAAGGGTGCGCAGCCGGGGCGCTTGCACTAAACTGATTCACATGATGTTACCAACGGGCCCGCGTTCATGAGTGTGTTGTCGACGATGGTCTTTGCGGACATCTCAGGCAGCACTGCCTTGTATGAAGCGCTGGGCAACGAACGTGCTACCGAGGCCGTGACGCAGGTCACCCAGTGGATTGGTGACACCATCGAGGCCCACGGCGGCCGGGTGGTCAAGAAGCTCGGGGATGGGGTGCTGGGCGTCTTTGGCGATGCCTCCAGTGCGGTGTCTGCTATGGCCACCATGCTGCGCCAGCACAAGGTCCGCCTGGACCGCTGGCCCCACCCCTTGCGCATGGAGATCCGCGTGGGCGTGGCCAGCGGCGAAGTGGTGGATGTGGATGGCGATTGTTATGGCGATGCCGTCAACGTGGCTTCCCGGCTGTGCGAACGGGCCGGGCCCGCTGAAATCTGGGCTACCGAAACCACCGTGCTGCTTGCGGGCACGGCGCCCGATGTCTGGTACCGCAAGCTGGGCATGATGGACATTCGGGGCAAGGCCGAGTTGCTCATGCTCTACCACGTCGAATGGCGTGAGGACGAAGCGCCCGATTCCCTCACCATGCAGGCGGCACTGGTCAGCAACTTTGCACCGGTCGATTCCATCCTGGGGCAGATCCAGTTCTCCTGGCATGGGGTGGACCGCACCTTCACCTCGTCGGATGCCCCGGTCATGGTGGGGCGGGCCGAGCATGCCCAGCTGCGCATCAACGACCCGCGCGTGTCGCGCCTGCATGCGCGCATCGACTGGCGCAACAGCGGGTTCGTGCTGACCGACATGAGCAGCTTTGGAACCTGGGTGCGGTTCGAGGGCAGCGACTCGCCCGTGCGCTTGCGGCGCGATGCCTGCATCCTGCATGGCGCGGGGCACATTGCGCTGGGCGTTTCGTTCAACGAGCCCAGTGCGCCGGTCATGAGCTTTCATGTGGCGGGCGGCAGTGTGCATTTGAGCTGACACGCGCAGAGCTGGCGGCTCCTTCTGCATTGCAGTGTGGCCGCAGCGCGGGCGCGGAGCCACCATGGCTTTGCGTGCACAACATCAACAACAAGACCAACGGCAGGAGACAAGAAACATGGCATGGATGAAGCGGACAGCCCTCGGGCTGGTGGCAGTGGCGCTGCTGGCAGGCGCGGGCGCGGCGGTGTATGTGCAGCGCAGCTTTGCACAACTCGATGGTTCCTTGGCTGTGGCGGGGCTCAGCGAAGCAGTACAGGTGCGGCGCGATGGCGCCGATGTCACCCACATCCAGGCTCAGACCCCGCAGGATGCCTGGTTTGCAATGGGCTATGTACATGCGCAGGAACGCACCTGGCAGTTGGAATTCAACCGCCGGGTCATGCACGGCCAGCTGTCCGAGGTTTTTGGCCCTGCCACGGTCGAGACCGACAAGCTCATGCGCAGCCTGGACATCATGGGTGTGGCCCGGCGGCAGTACGCTGGGCTGCCGCTGTATGCCCAGGAGGCCTTGCAGGCCTACAGCAAGGGCATCCATGCCTTCCACCAGAAACGTCCCCAGGCCTTGCCACCGGAGTTTCTGGTGCTGGGCGTGCAACCCGGAGGCGCCGCAGGCGCGGTGTGGGAGCCCGAGGACAGCGTGGGCTGGGCGCTGATGATGGCGCTGGACCTGGGTGGCAATTGGGGCACCGAGTTCGCACGCCTGTCGGTGGCGCGCACGCTGGACACCGACCGGCTGTGGCAACTGATGCCACCCTATCCGGGGGAGCCGCCCGCTGCGTCCGCAGACCTGGCGGCGCTGTATCGCCAGCTGGGGGTTTATCGTGCACCTGCCGCTGGTGCTGCAGCGGCTGCAGTGGCGCCAGCCAACCGCGAAGGTCCGTTGTCCCGGCAGATCAGCGCCGGCATGCTGGCCTGGGCCGACGAACTGACCCGCAACGCAGGCACCAACGAGGGCAAGGGCAGCAACAACTGGGTCATTGCGGGCACCCGCACCGTGAGCGGCAAGCCGCTGCTGGCCAACGACCCGCACCTGGGCCTGTCGGCCCCCGCCATCTGGTACTTTGCGAGCTTGCAGGCCCCTGCGGGCAAGGCGTCTGACGGCACACCCTTGGGCCCCATTGATGCCGTAGGCGCCACCTTGCCTGGCATGCCCTTCGTGGTGCTGGGCCGCACCGACAAAGTGGCCTGGGGCTTTACCAACACCGGCCCCGATGTGCAGGACTTGTATCTGGAGCAGATCAACCCCGCCGACGCCACGCAGTACCGCACGCCCGACGGATGGGCCCCGTTCACGGTGCGCAACGAAACCATCCGCGTCAAGGGAGAGGCCGACCTGTTGCTGCAGCTGCGCAGCACGCGCCATGGCCCCGTGCTGAGCGACGTTCAGAAGTCGCACGCCGAGGTGCTGGACCTAGGCAAATATGTGATCGCGCTGCGCTGGAGCGCGCTGGACGATGACAACCAGACCGTGCTGGCGGGCTTCAAGACCAACCAGTCCAAGAGCGTGGATGAGCTCTTTGCGGGGCTGGCGCACTACCACTCGCCCATGCAAAGCGTGGTGGCTGCGGACGATCAGGGCAACATCCGCTTCAAGGCCGCAGGCCGTGTGCCGCTGCGCGATACCGCCAACGACATTCGGGGCGTGGCGCCTTCGCCGGGCTGGGACGCGCGCTACGACTGGAAGGGCTGGCTGCCGTATGAGCAAACCCCGCAGGATGACGGTGTCAGCGGAGGGGCGGGCGTCCAGGGCGCCCGGGGCTGGATCGCCACGGCCAACCAGCGCGTGACGGCGCCAGGCTACCCCCACTTTCTGACGCAGGACTGGGCCTTGCCCTACCGCTACGAACGCATTGCGCAGCTCATCGAGGCCACGCCCAAGCACGACGCGGCCAGCATGCAGGCCATCCACCGCGATGTGACCTCGCTCGCCACGCGGCGCCTGCTGCCGCACCTGCAGCAGGCGCAGTCCACGCACCCGCTGGCCGCCGCTGCGCAGAAAGAGCTGCAGGGCTTTGACGGCGTGATGGACGCGGGCCGAGCCGCGCCGCTGATCTTTGTGGCCTGGACGGACGAACTGGCGCGCGGCCTGATCATTCCGCGCATTGGCGAAGACCGGTTCACCGCTACGTATGGCAAGCGCGACTACCGCGCGGCCATTGAAGGCATTCTGGAGCGCAACGACACCTGGTGGTGCCAGCCCGCATCGTGTGCCGAACAATCTGCCGCTGCCCTCGGCCGCGCGCTCGACCGCCTGCAGGCTGCGTATGGCGCAGACCCGGCCCAGTGGCGCTGGGGCGCGGCGCACCCGGCGCTCAGCGCGCACCGGCCCTTCGGCAACGTGCCCGCGCTGGCGCGTTTCTTCGATGTGAGCGTGCCCTCGCACGGCGATTCGTACACCGTGAACGTGGGCCAGTACAACGCGGGCGAAGCCTCAGGCCCGTACGTGAACCGCCACGCCGCCTCGCTGCGCGCGGTGTACGACCTGGCCGATCTGGAACAGTCACGCTTCATTTACCAAACCGGTCAGAGCGGGCTGGTGTTCTCGCCGCGCTACCGCGACATGAGCACCACCTGGGCCGAGACCGGCTATCGCGCGCTGCAGCGACAGCCCGCGCGCTGGATGCATGAGCTCACACTCACGCCTTCCACTGCCGCCAGCACCGCCGCTGCTGCGCAGTGATGCAGGCTGCAAGAAAGCACACCATGGGTTTTGTACCGTTGATCGAAGTCAACCGCGGCGGACTGGTCGAGTGCCAGCACTGGGGCGCAGTGGCCGTGGCCGACCGCGACGGCAGGGTATCGGCCCAGGTGGGTGACCCGTACACCGTCACTTTCACCCGCTCCACCATCAAGGCGTTCCAGGCGCTGCCTTTCATGCAGTCGGGCGGAGCCCGCGCGCTGGGCTGGGGGCAGGGCGAGCTGGCGCTGCTGTGCGCCAGCCACAACGGCGAGCCAATGCATGTGGCGCAGGCCGAGCGCATGCTGGCCAGCGTGGGCAAGGACTACCACGCGCTGCGCTGCGGGTGCCACCGGCCGCTGTTTGCCGAGCTGGGGCTCGCCTCGCTGCCACAAGGTTTTGTGCCAGACGAACGCCACAACAACTGCAGCGGCAAACACGCGGGCTTCGTCGCGCACTGCGTGCAACAAGGCTTGCCGCTGGACGATCACCTCGACCCAGCGCATCCGCTGCAGGTGGCCATTCGCGACCACGTTGCGCAAGCGGTGGGGCTGGCACCAGAACAGCTGGCCATGGGCATTGACGGCTGCTCGGCGCCCAACTACGCCATGCCGCTGGCCAGCCTGGCCCGGGGCTACGCTCGCTTGGCCGGTGGTGCACCGGACACGGACCTGGACCAGAGCCTTACCGAACTGGCCGATGCCATGGTCGCCCGGCCCGAGCTGGGCTCGGGCACCGGCCGGCACGACCTGGATTTCATGCGTGTGGGTGAGGGCGACTGGGTGTCCAAGACCGGCGCTGACGGCGTGCAGGTGGTGGGCAGCCGTAGCCGGGGCGAGGCCTTCGCGCTCAAGGTCATGGACGGCAACATGGTGGCGCAGGTGGCCGCCGCAGTGGAGGTCATGGACCAGCTCGGCTGGCTCGACGCCCGGCAGCGCGAGGCACTGGCGCCGCGCCGGTCGGGCCGTATCCTCAATGCCCGGGGCCTGGAGGTCGGCGGGCGCAGGGCCGTGTTCCAGCTGCGGCCTGTCTGAACCGGGAAGCCTGACGCCGCGCGGCGGCAGGCCGGATTCAAAAAACAAGTAAAAAATGGCCCTAGCGCTTTATGGGTAAGAGCTGGCAGCTATAAAAAAAGTAGCAAATGGCTCTGTGTCCGGCAGCACATACACCACGCCGCGTGCCTGGCCGAACACAGGCGCGATGAACTGGTTGTAGAACGCCTCGGGTGCGTTCACGCAGCCGTAGCTGATGCGCTTGTCGCTCACGCCCCGGCTTGCCAGGCGTTGCTGGCGGCGCTCAGCGGCATGAACGCTGCGCACGCGGTGCAGCGAGACGGCGGATTCATAGTCGATCCACACAATGTCGTCGCCGCGCAGGTTTCGCCCGGGTTCTGTCACGAACCGGCCAGCGGGCGTGGTGCGCTCCTCCGGGCGGATCTGTGACAGTGGCCGCTGCCCAATGTCCGGCGCAGACCGGTCGCCCAGCGCCGCGCCCAGCAGCACCGGAGCACTGCTCAGCCACTGCCCCTGGGCCGAGAACACATGGATGCGGGCGGTGGGCTTGTCGATCACGGCAAAAGGCAGACCCTGGTGGTCGCCGGTTTCGGTGGCCCAGCGCACCAGCTGGCGGGCCGTGGCCGAGGTGTCCTGGGGCAGCTCCACAGCGGCCACACGGTTGACTGCCAGCACGCAAGATGCAGCCATGACAGTCAGGGCAAAACGGCGGTTTACGGTCAAAAAAAGCATGTCTTCATTCATAACTTCGGGCACCACGCGCGACCGTCGAAACCGGCGCGGCCCCAGGCCAGAGCACCTGTGGATCTGGCTTCGCCAGTCCACTAGGTGCGTTCTCCTCGGGGGAAGGCGCCGTCAGGCGACTCAGGGGGGGCTTTCTATACAAGCCAATGCCCCCAATAATGCCTGCACCCGCGACTCTTGCGAAGCCTTGCGCTTCGGCCTCTCATGTTTGACCGCCTCCGCAAAGCATTCGGTACTTCCGGCTCCCCGGGTTCGGACCTGGGCCGGCCTGCCACCAACCGGGACGTGGCCCGCTGGGCTGCGAAACAGCAGCTGGCCATCGTTGCACATTCCACCGAGGGGCATTTCGATCTGGGCGGTGACATCCACGGCCACCCGTGGCGGCTGGAATGCGGCACACCCACACGCGACTACGTGTCGGGCCTGGAGCTGCGCGGGCGCGCCGACGTGGGCGCCGACCCCGATGCCGCCGTGATGGTGATCAACCGTCCCTTGCAGGAAATTCTGGAAGGCACGGCCTACACCGCCATCACCGATACGCTGCAGACCGCGGTGAGCAGCAGCCTGCCCGAAGAAATGCGCTGGTTGTCCATGTACGAGGAAATGGCCTGGCCCGGCCTGCCCGTGTCATTCCGCGAGCACTTCGCGGTGGTGGCAGAGCGCATTGAGCTGGCCCAGCGCTGGATCCATGCGCCCGTGGTCTCGCAGCTGCTCAATGCCGTGGAGGGGGAAGGGGGCTCCGAACGGGCGAAATCGCCCATGGTGCTGATGCTGGCGCGTGGCAAGGTCTACCTGCGCATGGAACACACGCAGCGCAGCCTGGCCGAGATCGCGCATGCCAAGCAACTGCTGCTGGTGGCCGGGCAGGCGGCCCTGCAGAACCTGCCGCCCATGTCGGTGGCGGGGCCGGACGACGTGCCCAACATCACCCGGTAGCGTTCCAGCCAGCGCCTGCGCCAAAGAAAACGCACAACGGAGCCTGTGGCCCCGTTTTGTGTTCTGCAATATGTTCCCGCAGGTTATGACGCTGGCACGCTGCAAGCCAATGCCCTGCGCAAGGGTCGCCCAGCCGCGTTGGGTGCGGTTCCCTCCCGCGCCTAGTGCGAGAGAGGAGGGGGAAAGGCCCAAGGGGCCTCTGGGGGGATTTCCAGTCAGCTTCCACGGGTGACGGGCACGGCCGCATCACGGCCGTAGGTGCCGTACTTGCCCAGCTCCCACTTGGCAATGGCGTTGCGGTGCACCTCGTCCGGGCCGTCTGCAAAGCGCAGCGTGCGTGCACCGGCGTAGGCATAGGCCAGCGGGAAGTCATCGCTCATGCCGCCGCCGCCGTGCACCTGCATGGCCCAGTCAATCACCTGGCAGGCCATGCTGGGTGCCACGACCTTGATCATGGCGATCTCGGTCTTGGCGACCTTGTTGCCAGCCACATCCATCAGCCAGGCGGCCTTGAGCGTGAGCAGGCGCGCCATGTCGATCTTGCAGCGGGCTTCGGCAATGCGCTCTTGTGTCACGGTCTGCTGGGCCACGGTTTTGCCAAACGCCACGCGCGACGAAGCACGCTTGCACATCAGCTCCAGCGCGCGCTCGGCCAGGCCGATCAGGCGCATGCAGTGGTGGATGCGCCCGGGGCCGAGGCGGCCTTGAGCGATCTCGAAGCCACGGCCTTCCCCCAGCAGGATGTTGGAGACGGGCACGCGCACGTTCTCGAACGTCATCTCGACGTGGCCGTGGGGCGCATCGTCATAGCCCAGCACGTTCAGCGGGCGGACGATGGTGATGCCCTTGGCATCGGCGGGTACCAGCACCATGCTCTGCTGCGAATGGCGGGGTGCGTCGGGGTCTGTCTTGCCCATGGTGATGAACACCGCGCAGCGCGGGTCGGCCGCGCCGGAGATCCACCATTTGCGGCCATTGATCACGTACTCGTCGCCCTGGCGCTCGATGCGCGTCTCGATGTTGGTGGCGTCGCTCGATGCCACGTCGGGCTCCGTCATCGCAAAGGCCGAGCGGATCTTGCCGTCGAGCAGCGGCTTGAGCCAGCGGGCCTTGTTGGCATCGTCGCCGTAGCGGGCAATGGTCTCCATGTTGCCGGTGTCGGGTGCCGAGCAGTTGAACACCTCGCTGGCCCATGGCACGCGGCCCATGATTTCGGCCAGCGGCGCGTATTCCTGGTTGGTCAGGCCCGCGCCTTCGTAGCCCGAGGCGGCGGCGCTATCGACCGGCAGAAACAGGTTCCACAACCCGGCAGCCTGCGCCTTGGGCTTGAGGTTCTCGATGGTGTTCAGCGCGCTCCAGCGCTTGCCTGCGGCTGTGTTGGCGGCCAGTTCGTCTTTGTAGGCAGACTCGTTCGGATAGATGTGGTCATCCATGAACTGGAGCAGCTTGGCCTGCAGTTCCTTGGTTTTGGGCGAGTAGTCAAAGTCCATGGGTTTCTTCTCCGTTGGTAATCGAGGGGCGGCGCTTGTACTTGCGTCTTGTGTTTAGCCGCGCTGGGCAAACGACCAGGCCAGTTGGGCCATGGGCCGCGCGGTGTCGCCCGATGCCTTGGCCTGCGCGCTGGAGGCCGTGCCAGCCTCCACCCGCTTGGCAATGCCTTGCAGGATGGCCGCGATGCGGAACATGTTGTAGGCGAGGTAGAAGTTCCAGTCGGCACGCAGTGCCTCGGGCGTTGTGATGCCGGTGCGCTCGCAGTACAGGCGGATATAGGTGTCTTCGTCGGGGATGCCCAGCGCGGCCAGGTCCAGCCCTGCGATGCCGCGCCCGAGCGAGGCGGGGATGTGCCAGCTCATGCAGTGGTAGCTGAAGTCCGCCAGCGGATGGCCCAGCGTGGACAACTCCCAGTCGAGCACGGCAATCACGCGCGGCTCTGTGGGATGGAACATCAGGTTGTCCAGGCGGTAGTCGCCGTGCACGATGGAGACATGGCCCTCGTCCCGCGCGCTGGCGGGCATGTTGGCGGGCAACCACTCCATGAGGCGGTCCATCTCTTCGATGGGCTGTGTGATGGACGCCACGTATTGCTTGCTCCAACGGCCGATCTGGCGGTCAAAGTAGTTGCCGGGCTTGCCATAGCTGGCCAGCCCCCGGTCTGCAAACTTCACGGTGTGCAGCGCGGCAATCACGCGGTTCATCTCGTTGTAGATGTCGCCGCGCTCGGCTGGCGTCATGCCGGGCAGAGATTGATCCCACAGCACGCGGCCCTGCATGCACTCCATCACGTAGAAGGCGCGGCCGATGACGGATTCGTCCTCGCACAGCACAAACATGCGGGGCACGGGCACGTCGGTGCCATACAGGCCGCTCATCACCGCAAACTCTCGCTCGATGGCGTGGGCCGAAGGCAGCAGTTTGGCCACGGGGCCAGGCTTGGCCCGCATCACGTAGCTGGCACCGGGCGTGATGAGCTTGTACGTCGGGTTGGACTGCCCCCCTTTGAACATTTCCACGGTCAGGGGGCCCACGAAGCCTTCCATGTTCCGTGCAAGCCACGCGGTCAGCGCTTCGGTATCAAAGGCGTGCTGATCGGAAACAGGACGGGTGCCGACGAAATGGTCAAAGTTGCTCATGGAGAAATGGGGAGAGGTTCGGTCAGTCAATGAGTCAGTTGTCGGTTTCAGCAATGCGCATCAGGGCTTCGCGGTCACGCACCACCAGGCCGCCCGGCTCGATGCGAATGGCGTCCTCGCGCTCCATGGCCTTGAGTTCCTGGTTCACGCGTTGGCGCGATGCGCCCAAGAGCTGCGCCAGTTCTTCCTGCGCCAGTTGCAGGCTGATGCGCATCTCGCTGCCGTCCGACAGGCTGGGCACGCCGTAGCTGCGCACCAGGTGCACAAGCTGCTTGGCCAGGCGCGAGCGCAAGGGCAGGGTGTTGAGGTCTTCCACCAGCCCGAACAGCTGGCGAATGCGCCGCGCATGCAGTCGCAGCATGGCTTCGTACAGCTCGGTGTGCACCGCCAGAATCTTGCGGAAATCGGCCTTGGCCACACACAGGATCGTGGTGTCGCCATGCGCGTAGGCGTCGTGTGTGCGCCGGTCCCCGTCGAAGATCGCCACGTCGCCGAACCAGATGCCCGGCTCCACATAGGTCAGCGTGATCTGCTTGCCCGAGATGGAGGTCGAGCTCACCCGCACTGCACCGCGCGCGCAGGCAATCCATTCCTCGGGCGGATCTCCGCGTGCGGCAATGAGGCCGCCGTCCTTGAAGCGTTTGACGTATGCACATCTGAGGATGTCGTGGCGTAGAGAAGGTGAGAGAGATGAAAACCAGCGACCTGAGTTGATCGCTTCACGTTCTTCGATAGTAAGAATCGGGTCGTCCATGGCCTGTCTTTTGGGTGACTAGAAACAGACCCATTGTCGCGTCAGGGACCTTCGTGCTGCGTCAGGGTTGTCACCTGCGTGTCTGCACGGTGGCCACCAAAAAGAAAACCCCCGGGCGCTGGAGTGCAGCGGGCCGGGGGATGGTGCTTGGCGGTGGGTGCTCTGTGGGTACGGCACCCCGGTGCAATGCTATTCGTAGCGGGGCACTCGTTTCTCTAGAAAGGCAGAAATACCGGCCCCGCCGTTCGCATGGTGCAGGTTCTTCACGAAATGGTCGCGCTCATGGGCCAGGTGGTGTGTGAGCTGGGCATGGGGCGCTTCGTTGAGCAGCTCCTTGATGCTCGCGAGGGCATTGGGTGCACGCGCGTTGAGCTGCTCGGCCAGTGCCAGGGCGGTCTCCAGCGCGCTGCCGGTTTCTGCAATGCGGTTGACCACCCCGAGAGCGTGCAGGCGTTCTGCGCTGATTCGGTCACCACACATGAGGATCTCGGTTGCCACCTGGCGGGGCAGGGCGTGCGACAGGCTCCAGCTGGCGCCGCCATCGGGCGACAGGGCCACATTGCTGTAGGCCATCACAAACACCGCGTTGCGGGCCGCCACGATGAAGTCGCAGGCCAATGCCAATGAAAAGCCCGCACCGGCCGCCGCGCCCTCCACGGCTGCAATCACAGGCTTGGGGTAGGTGCGGATGGTTTCGATCCAGTTGTGCAGGCCTTCAATGCTCTGTGCCTGTACCTCGGGGGCTTCCTGGCGGTTGGCCAGCAGGCGCTGCAGGTTGCCGCCCGAGCAGAACATGCCATCGGCCCCCGTGATGACCACGCTGCGAATGTCAGGGCTGCTTTCGGCCACACCCAGCGCCTCCACGCCCGCTGCGTACATCACCGGGTCGATGGCGTTGCGCCGCTCAGGGTTGCGAAGGGTCAGGATCAGGGTCTGGCCCTGGCTGGTGCTCTGGAGTTCTGCGGGCATGGTGGCCTTGGTTGGGGAGCGGCTCTTGCTCTGTTCGCGCGATCAGGCTTCTTCGACGTGGGTCAGGCTCAGGCCGATGGCGCCGCGCCTGCGCAGCCAGGGGCTCGGGCGGTAGCGTGTGTCGCCGTACACGGTCTGCATGTTGAACAACACTTCGAGGATGTTGGTCGGCCCCCAGCGGTCGCCCATGGCCAGGGGCCCCAGGGGGTAACCCAGGCCCAGTGTCACAGCGGTTTCCAGATCCTTGGGGGAGCAGATGCCTTGCTGGCAGATGTCGCTGGCGATGTTGACGATGGTGGCCACCACACGCTGCGTGACAAAGCCGCCGCTGTCGCGGATCACGCTCACGGCCTTGCCGTCGCGGGCAAACAGCGCATGCGCTGCGTTGCGGATGTCCACGCGGGTGGCGGGGTTGGTGGCCAACACGCGGCGCTTGGTAGCGGCGTCGTCGATCAGCATGTCGATGCCGATGGTGCGCGCCGGGTCCAGGCGCTCCACGACCGCCACGGTGGTGATGTCAAACCCCAGCGGCGCGACCAGCGTGATGGCCTGGGGCGAGGGCGACTGGCCGGTTTCGATGGTGGCGCCCAGGTCCTTGAGCAGCTGGTACAGCTCCGCGCGGCGCGCGGCACGGGGCGAGACCCACACGGGGGGAATCTCTGCCACCACGGGCGGCGGCGCCTCTGCCGGTATCTGCGCCACGCCGTCCACGTAGCGGTAAAAGCCTTCGCCCACCTTCTTGCCCACCACGCCGCCTGCCAGGCGCTGCGCGGTGATCACACTGGGGCGAAAGCGCGGCTCGTCGTAGTACTGGCGGTAGATGGATTCCATCACCGGGTGGGAGACGTCCAGCGCCGTCAGGTCCATCAATTCAAAGGGGCCGAGCTTGAAGCCGACCTGGTCGCGCAGGATGCGGTCGATGGTGGCGAAGTCGGCCACGCCTTCGCCCACGATGCGCAGGGCCTCTGTGCCAAAGCCGCGCCCGGCGTGGTTCACGATGAAGCCGGGGGTGTCTTGTGCCTGAACGGGGGTGTGTCCCATTTCCCTCGCATACGTGGCCAGGGCGGTGCACACGGCTGCATCCGTCTTGAGCCCGGCAATCACTTCCACCACCTTCATGAGCGGCACGGGGTTGAAGAAGTGGAAACCTGCCAGGCGCTCGGGCCGCTGCAGGCCCGCGCCGATGGCGGTGACCGAGAGGGATGAGGTATTGGTGGCCAGCACCGCATCCGGGCGCACCACAGCTTCCAGTTCGGCGAACAGCGTCTTCTTCACATCCAGCCGCTCCACGATGGCTTCTACCACGAGGTCGCAGCCTGCCAGGTCGGCCACGACCTTGACGGGGTGCAGCCGCGCGGTCAGGTCACCGGCCTGCGCGGCATCGATGCGGCCTTTGGCCACCAGTTTGTTCCATTGCTCCTGGAGCGCCGCCTTGGCCGCATCGGCGGCGCCGGGGTTGGCATCAAGCAGAAAAACCTGGCTGCCAGCCTGTGCGGCGATTTGTGCAATGCCCCGACCCATGGCGCCGGTGCCCACGATAGCGATGTTGGGAAACTGAATTTTCATAGCGCCATTATGGCTCTGGCGTTGCGCGGGACTTATGTGCAAGAATGGGCTGCACCAAAAACAGAACATATTGTGAAAATCCGTAACGCCATTTTGGGGACCAGTCTGTGGGCGGTCGCTGCAGGCGCCTCGGCACTGTCCTTGGGCGGCAGCAGGGGCGTGGTGGTGTTGGGTGCCCCGGTAGATCTTTCCTTCGATATCCAGCCCGACCCAGGCACCGATCTGGCCTCTTCCTGCGTGACGGCCAAGCTGGTGGCCGGCGATACGGTGATTGGCGATGCCAAGGTGCGGGTAGTGCCATTGCCCGACATGCGGGGGCGGTCTCCGGCGGTGCGGGTGCAGGCCGCCATCGCGGTGGACGAACCGGTCTTGATGGTCACCTTGTCGGCAGGGTGCACAGGCAAGGTCACGCGCACCTACACATTTTTTGCCGAGCTTCCATCCACGGTGGCACGGTCCGCATCGCCGGTCGACGTCTCGCGGCTACCTTCCCTTGCGGCCGGTGGGGTCGAAGCACCCCGTCCGGCCCAGGGTGCAGCAGGGCAGCGCGCTGCAGGGGCTGCCACTGCGCCTGTGGCGCCTTCTCCGTTGGCATCCGTGCCCTTGTCTTCCGAAAATCGGCCCGAGCCCGTACCCAGCACCCCGTCGGTGGCCAAGCCCGCTGCGCGGACGGCACCGGTACGGCCCCCAGAGCGCCCGGTGGCGCGCCCCCAGGCCAGCGCTGAAAAAAACAAGCTGCCTACAGCCCCCAAGCCTGCTGACCGGGCTCGCTTGGTCGTCGAGCCACTCGATCTCTGGGTAGACCGTCCGCTGGCACTGCGCACCTCGCCTGAACTGTTGGTGATGCCATCAGACCAGCCCTCGGCCCAGCGTGCCCAGGCTGCAGCGCTCTGGAAAGCGATGAATGCCCAGCCCGAGGATGTCAACCAGGAGGCTGACCGGCTCAAGGCCCTGGAATCCGACGTTGCTGCCCTGCGGGCGCAGGCCGCCCGCGACCGGGCCAGCGCAGCGCAATTGCAGCAACAGCTGGAGCAGGCAGAGAGCGAGAGATTTCCTGCCACGGTGGTCTACGCGCTGGGCGGGTTGCTGCTGCTAGCACTGTTGCTCGCTGTGTGGGCCTGGGGGCGGATGCGCAGCGCCTCCGAAAAGGCGGTGCGCGCATGGCGCGATTCGGTGGCTGCGCTGGGTGGCCGAGATGCCGTGGTCGAGCATGGGGCTGCGCTGGGCCTGCCCCCCGACCCCAGCGATCACTGGCTGCCGTCCGACGAGTCCGCCGAAGCCCGGGAACCTTCCCCGGGCTCAGCTGCTGCCCCGCTGGTACCTCCTTTTGTGGCCACGGCCCCTTTGCCCAGTGCCCCGGTCCCCCTGAAGGCGACCGTTCCCCCGCCAGCACCTGCCGCTGTAGTCACGCAGCAACCCGCGCTGCACATCGTCAGCCCGGAAGAGCTTTTCGACATCCAGCAACAGGCCGAGTTTTTTATCTCGGTGGGGGAACACCAGCAGGCCATCGAAGTGCTGAAAACGCACATCGCTGAGCGCGGTGCCACTTCGCCGCTGGCGTATCTGGAGCTTTTGCGGCTGTACCACACGCTGAGCCGGGTGGAGGAGTTCACGCAACTGCGTACGCAGTTCATGCAATCGTTCAACGCGCAGGTGCCGGAATTTGCCAGCTTCCACCGCACGGGCCGCATGCTGTATCACTACACCGATGCGCTCGCTGACATCGAGGCTGAATGGACGTCTCCGTCCGTGCTGCAGCTGCTCGAAAAGCTGCTGTTCCGGCAGAACGGTGTCGGTTCGGTCGAGCCCTTTGACCTTGCGGCTTACGACGACCTGCTGCTGTTGCTCTCCATTGCGCAGACCACGCCCGCAAGTGCCCGAGGGGAGCCTGCGCCCCGCAAGCGCACCACACCGCTCGCCGCACCTCGGGACGAAACCCAGGTGCAGCAAGCGCCAGCCCCGAAGGTGCCTGCGACAACGGCGGCATTACCGCAGGACTCGCGCGCGGCGAGCCTGGAGTTCGACTTTGACGGGATGCCTCCCGCTACAGGGCGGCCAGCTCAGGCATCGGGTGTTGCAGCGCCCTCCGCACTGGATGGCGACACGCGCGGTACGCCGCTGGATCTCGACCTCGACCTCGACCTTGATCTGTCAGAGCCGCCCCATCTCACCCTGAGCGATCTGCCGGCCGTGCCGGTGACCGCGCCCCCGGCCGCGGGTCAGGCCGTCGGTTTTGGCATGGACAACGACCTGGTCGAACTGCGGCTGGAACTGGAGCAGAAGAAAGGCGACCGCAAATAGGCCGATAGGCAGACAGGCCGATAGGCCGATAGGCCAATGGATCGTCCCTTCAGCGGCTCGCGCGCTGGCTGTTTTGTTCCATCAGGCGCATCAAGTGCGTGGCGGTGGCTTCAGGGTCTGGGGCATTGACAAGGGCCCGCACCACCGCAATCGACCCCACGCCTGTGGCCTGCACCGGCGCAAACTGCTCGGCGCCGATGCCGCCAATGGCCACCTGGGGGTAGTGGCGCAGCAGGCGCGCATACACACCCAACCGGCCCACACCCTGCGGGGCCGTGGCCATCTTCTTGAGGGTGGTCGGGAATACGGCGCCCATGGCGATGTAGCTGGGGCCTACTGCATCTGCACGCACCATTTCTGCGTAGCCATGGGTGCTGACACCCAGGCGCAGGCCCGAAGCGCGCAGTGCTTGGAGTTCGTCGGGGGCCAGGGCATCCAGATCTTCCTGGCCCAGGTGAATGCCATAGGCACCCGCCTGGATGGCCGTGCGCCAATGGTCGTTGATGAACAGCAGCGCACCCGTGCCCTGCACGGCCCGTACGGCGGCGTGCACTTCCCGTTCAATGGCGGCAGCGTTGTCCGACTTGAAGCGAAGCTGCACGGTGGGCACGCCCGCACGCGCCATGCGGCCTACCCAGTCGGCGTCGGGCAACACGGCGTACAGGCCCAGGTGCTCAGGGCATGGGGCGAACGCTTGGGCATGTGGCACGGGTTGCAGGCCAAAATCCTCTGGCGCGTCGGGCCATTGCTCAGGCTGGAAGGTGCCGGTGCGCAGACTCTGTGCCAGCCAGGCCTGGGCCAGGCACTCCGCGTCGTGGGCAATAAAGCCCAGCGTGCTGCAGGCCTGCAGGGCTGCCAGGTAGGCGGCTTCCTGCCGCGTGGGTTCCGGGGCGGGCTCGGCGCCAAAGCCCGCGAAGGTGGCGGCGTGGTGCGCAAGAATGGCCTGCACCATGGCGCTGGTGTCGTCACGCATGTTGTTCATGGTGCCAGAAGGGGGTGCCGAGCACGGGCGTACTGGGCTGGGCCGCATCCTGCGCTGCCATGGCACCTGCCTGGCGCGCGGCGCGCCCGGCATTCACTGCGTCGGCGAAGGCGCCGGCCATGGCCACAGGGTCTTGCGCCAGTGCGACCGCTGTATTGAGCAGCACGCCGTCAAAGCCCCATTCCATCACCTGGCAGGCGTGGGATGGCAGGCCCAGCCCGGCATCCACCAGCATCGGCACGTTCAGCCGTTCACGCAGCGTTTGCAAGGCATAGGGGTTGACGGGGCCGCGCCCGGTGCCGATGGGTGCCGCCCAGGGCATCACAGCCTGACAGCCTACATCCACGAGGCGCTGGCACAGCACCAGGTCTTCCGTGCAGTAGGGCAGCACCTGAAAGCCTTCCTTGATGAGGTGTTCGGCCACGCCCACCAGGTTCAGGGTGTCGGGCTGCAGCGTGTAGTCGTCGCCAATCAGCTCCAGTTTGATCCAGGGGGTGTTGAACACCTCGCGCGCCATCTGTGCCGTGGTGATGGCCTCTTGCGCACTGTGGCAGCCTGCCGTGTTGGGCAGCACAGGCACGTTGAGCTTGCGCAGCAGCTCCCAGAAGCTGCTGCCGCTTTCGGCCGGGTTGCTGCCCTGGCGGCGCAGCGAGGCGGTGACCATGGCAGGCTTGGCGCGCAATACGGCGGCTTCGAGCACTGCGGGGGATGGGTAGCGCGAGGTGCCCAGCAGCAGGCGGCTGGCGAACTGCTGGCCGTAGAGCACCAGGGGGTCTTGGGGCGTTGAAGTGGTCATGGTGTTTACTATGCTTTTGATAGCTGCTAGCGCTTGTCCATCAGGCGCTAGGTGCCAATTTGGCTTCAATTTTCAGGCGGCGGATCAGCCCCCCGTCACGGGCGAGATGATTTCCACACGGTCGCCGGGCTGCAGGGCCTGAGCGGCGTAGCGGGTGTTGGGCACAAAGGTGGTGTTCACGGCCACGGCAAAAGGCGGGCGGGCCGCGATGGCGGCCACGGCGTCGGCCACGGTGGCGCCCTCGGGCAGTTCGTGCGGGATCTGGTTGATGGAAATGTTCATGCGAAAGCGGCGGCCGCGCTGGGTGGGGGCAGGGGGGCGGGCTCCAGGTCCAGCGCGAGGTCAAATCGTTGCGAAAGCTGCGATTGTCCTGCGTTCAGCACTTCCAGCGTCACATCCAGCATCGCGGGCGCGATCATGAAGCCGTGGCGGTACAGGCCGTTGATTTCCAGCACGCCCTTGCGCGGCTGGCGGATGGCGGGCAGGTTGTCGGGCAGCGTGGGGCGGCACTGCGTGGCCAATTCCAGGATGCGGCCCTCTGCAAAGCCGGGGTGCACGGCGTAGGCGGCGGAGAGCAGCTCCAGTGTGGAGCGCACACTGGCGGGCGAGAGGTCGTCCGATTCGATTTCGGTGGCGCCGATGACGAACAGATTGTCTTCTTTGGGCGCAATGTAGATGGGGTAGCGCGGGTGCACCAGCCGCGTTGGGCGCTGCAGCGTGACATCCGGCGCGTGGATGCGAACCACCTCGCCGCGCACGCCGCGCAGTGCACTCCACTGGCCCTTGGCGCCCAAGCCACGGCAGTCCAGCACCCAGTCGGGTTGGCCAGGGGCGCCGGGTGCAAAGGCCTCGGGCGACTGGGGGCTGTGCCAGTGCGTGCGCACCGACAGCCGCTGCATTTCCACCACCAGGGCGGCCAGCAGCTGCCGGTTGTCGAGCTGGCCTTCGCCGGGCAGGTACAGGCCCTGCGCAAAACGCTGCGCGAGGGTGGGTTCCGCCTGGGCCAGCGCGGCACCGTCCAGCTTTTGCAGGGCGGGCAGCTCTGGCACCTGGTGCTGGTTGGCCTCCAGCTGGCGCGTGAGCCGCTGGGCTTCGGCCGTGTCCTGCCGGTGCCACACGATGAGCGTGCCGGCCTGTTGGAAGAACACGGGCTCGGCCAGCGCCGCCAGCAGCTGCGGCCAGCGGGTGAGGGCGTGGTGGCCCATGCGCACCACGCCGGGCTCGGTGATGGCCGATTCGGCCAGCGGCGCCAGCATGGCCGCGGCCACGGTCGCGGCCGAATGTTCGGCGGCCGGGCTGCCCGCGTCGTAGATGTCCACACGGTGACCCTGGCGGGCCAGCTCCACCGCAAGCAGGCGGCCCATGAGGCCCGCGCCCAGAATCGCAAAAGAAGAGGGTTGAAGTGGCATAGGTCCGTCGGTGTGTCCGTGTTGGCTGGCAACCATGGACAAAACGGGGGCAGCGCCGCTCTTGGAAACTCCCCACGCCAGCATGACCTGGATCGGGTAGCGGGGCCACGTTGCAGGCAGTGCCATGCAGCGCTGCGTGCGAGCCCCAGGGTATTTCTCAGTCGCACACCGAAGAACCTGGTCAGGTTCTGAACGGAGGGACACCCCTGTTTCGTCCGGAAAGAATCAATTACAGCACAACCCTTAGCCGCTCTTTTTGCGCTAACGCATAGGCCATAATTTTTGCCATGACTTCATTGACCCCACCGACCTCCGCAGCGCGCCGCTATGTGCGCGTGCTTTCCATTGCCGGTTCTGACAGCGGCGGCGGGGCGGGCATCCAGGCCGACCTCAAGACCTTCAGCGCCCTGGGCTGTTACGGAATGACGGCCATCACGGCCATCACCGCGCAGAACACCTGCGGCGTGACGGGCATCCACGGCATTCCGCCCGAGATGCTCAAGGCCCAGATCGACGCCGTGGTGCAGGACATTGGTGTGGATGCGGTCAAGATCGGCATGCTGCATTCGCCCGAGGTGGTGCGTGTGGTGGCCGATGCCATCCGCACCTACCAGCTGCCGCACGTGGTGCTCGACCCCGTGATGGTGGCCACCAGTGGCGACCGGCTCATCGCTTCAGAAACCGTGAGCGTGCTGGTGCAGGAGCTGTTTCCGCTGGCCGAGGTGATCACCCCCAACCTGGACGAGGCCGGCTGGCTGCTGGGGCGCAGCATCAAGGGCGTGGAAACGCTGGACGAAGCCGCGCAGGCACTGTGCGCTCTGGGTGCACGTGCGGCGCTGCTCAAGGGCGGCCACCTGCCTGGAGACTGGGTGGTGGACGTTCTGGCCACCCGCAGCGGTGTGCGGCAGCGGCTGGAGTCTGCACGCATTGCCACGCCCAACGGGCACGGCACCGGCTGCACCCTGTCGTCGGCCATTGCGGCCCACCTGGCGCAGGGCCTGCCCTTGCAGCAGGCGGTGGAGCGCGCGCGTGCCTACATTCTGGGCGCCATCGCCGCAGGGGCTGATGTGACCACCGGCCGCGGCCACGGCCCGCTCAACCACGGGTATGCGCCTGTGGCGCAGCTGGTGCTTACCAGCCCCAGGTAAGCCGCTTGGCGACCCATCCGCGCTGGCCACCGTCGCGCTTCACGTGGGCCCACTCGCCCTGGTTGCCCACGGTGCGCACCACCTCGTGCTGGTCCAGCTTACCGATCACCCGATGGCGCTGGCCGGGGCCCGCGCGCAGGTTGGCCGTGGGCACGGTCACCACGCGGTGCGGTGTCTTGGTCGTCAGCGGTGCGAAGACCCAGCCCAGCGACTCTTCGTGGTCGCGCACCTTGAGCCATTTGCCGCGCCGCTGCTCGACCTGGAGCGGGTAGCCTTTGATCAACTCCCACGCGGTGTCTGAGCGCGTGGTGGGCTGCGTTCGAACGTTGACGCTATCGCTGCTGATACTCACGAAGCCATTGTTGGCCTGCGCAGTGGCGGGCAGCACGATGGCGGCGCCCAGCAGCGTGCAAAACAGGGCGTGGGAAAGTCGGGGCAGGTCGAAAGACACGGGGCAGGTACTCCTTCCAGTTGACATGGCGTTACAGAATGAGTCTGGGCAGAGCCCACCCCGTCCCGCAAAGTTCCAGCCCGCTTCGCCCGTATTGCTATTTTTATCGGAGCGCCTGGCGCTTGAAGCGCGCCATTTTTAAATGTAAATGGCTTGAAAACTTCGCCCATACATTGGCAAATGCTATCTATTGGTAGCAATCTGCGGACGCGTGAGGAACGCCAGAGCGAAGCACAACGCAAGCGTGGGAAGCGACGAGCCCGCTTGCGGCAGCAGGCGTGGCAACAGGTGAAAGCACGCGATTCCGCCGATCCAGATCGCCACCGGCACCGCGTGCACGCCACGCGCGCCGTGCAGCAACGCCTGCGTGGGCGCGCCAAATGCGAGGCGACCGAGGATCACGCCAAACAGCGGCACAAATACCGAGCTGAGCAGCAGCAGGAAGGGCTCCAGGCTGTGCATGGGCAAGACCAGCGCAAGGCCAGTGTATACCACCGCCATGGCCAGGCCCCACTTGCGTACGCCCCAGCGCGGCAGCAGGCTGTGGGCCGACACCGCACCCGAATAGGTGTCGCCATAGGCGTTGTCCACCTCGTCAATCAGGATCAGTGACAGCGCAATCAGCCCGCCCTGGGCCAGCAGCAGCGCCTGCACCAGGTCCTTGCTGGGCAGCGTCAGCGCCACCAGCACGCCGAGCGAATAGCACCACATGTTGGCCAGCGCGTAACCCAGCCAGGTGCCACGCAACGCGGAGCCGCCGTTCTTGCCGTGGCGCGCATAGTCGGCCACCAGTGGCAGCCACGAAATGGGCATGGCGATCACCAGATCCAGCGCAGGGAACACGCCCATGCCGCCCGCGCCCTGGCGGTTCCACAGCGCATCAAACCCCTGGGCCTGCGCCAGCGACAAAAACTGCCACGACAGCCATAGCAGCGACAACACCACGAGCGGCAGCGCCACGCGCGCAATCACCTTGCGCACCAGCTGCACCATCGATCCGCTGATGAGCAGCATCACCACGCCGCCCCACAGCAGCGTGGCCAGCACCGGCCAGTGCGCACCGGCCATGCTGCCCGACTGCTGACCAATGGCCACGGTGGCATCGCGCATCACCACCAGCTCGAACGTGCCCCAGCCCACCAGCTGCACGATGTTCAGGATGATGGGCAGGCTGGCAAACGTACGGCCATACACGGCGTGCATCAGCCCCGCACTGGCCAGGCCGCTGTCGCAACCGAGCTTGGCCACCCAGCCCAGCAGGCCCGCGCCCACGATGGAACCGGCCACGATGGCGATGAGGGCTTCTTTGGTGCCCAACGCGGGCATCAGGTACGCACCCACCTGCATGACCAGCAAGCCCACGCCCAGGCTGAACCAGAGCGAGGCGTGGTCATGCCACTGGAAGACGCGGCGGTCGGGGGAGACGGGGGCCAGCGCTTCGTTGTAGGAGGGCGCGGCGGGTGATGAGGACATGGATGGCTCCGTGGCAATGCATACAGAGCAGGGCGGCGGCCTGCAGGCATGGCCCGAGGTCACTCGGAGTCGGCCAGAACAGACATGCTTCCCTGCGCGAGGATGATCTCAAGCCTGCAAGGTAAACCGTTGCGGGCGACAGGTTCGAAGGGTTTGATCTCAGCCCTGCAGCGGATTTCTTGCAGGACACCCCCAGCGATTGAATGGATTCTAGTGAAGGTCAGGGGAGCCCACGAGCTGTTTCGTAAATGGCGCAGGCGGCGGGCTCAGGATTTCCCAATGGGGGCTTGCAGGAACCGTGACCATCTGCGACGGGCCCAATCCGGCCTTGGAGTGAAGTCCGTCACTGTCTGATCACTGACCGATAACAGCACTTTCGGTTAAGCAGACTTTATCGTGGTTGCGATAGCTGAAAGCAGCCGATTGCGCATCCAGCGATGCCATGCCAGGTGCATATGGCGCCGCTGGTAGTAGACCGTAGGTATGTAGTGCGGTGTCGGAAACGGCGCTTCATGCACCACCACCTGGGCGGATGCAGCAAGCTGATGCGCCGCTTGACGGGGCAAGGTGATCAGGTGGTCCGTGCCTGTGACGATGAATGGTGCCGCCATGACGCTGGGCAGTTCAATAGCCACCGTGCGCGTATGGCCCTGCGCAGCCAGCGCGGTGTCAATCACACTGGCCTCGTTTCGCCAGGGCCGAACAACTACATGGTGTTCCGCCAGGTAGCGGTTGAGGGTGAGCCGCTTGCCAAGCCGGGGATGGCCACGGCGGGCCACCACCGCATAGTCGTCGGATGGCGCTTCTAGTCGCTCGATGTCAGCGGGCACCGACGAGACTTCATCCGAAAAGCCCAGCACGAAGTGGGCTCCCTGCACAAGGTCCGTCAGCACGTCACGGCTCTGCGAAGGGATCACCCGCATGCGCACGCCCGGCGCTTCACGCTCCACAGCTGTCACCACAGAGGGCAGCAGGGCATACGTCGTGAAGTCCGTGGCGGCAAACACAAAGGTGTGCTCACTGGTTGCCGGGTCGAATTCATGGGCATCGCCGATGCGGTCCGCGAGCAGTTGCAGGGCCTGCGAAATGCCATCGGCCAGCTCCTGCGCACGGGGCGTAGGCTGCATGGAACCGCCCACGCGCAAGAACAGCTCGTCGTGCAAGGCTGTGCGCAGCCGGGACAGCGCGTGGCTGAAGGCCGATGTACTCAGAGCGAGTTCTTCCGCGGCAGCAGTCACGCTGCGCCGCCGATGCAGTGCGTCAAATACCAGCAGCAGATTCAGGTCAAGGCGTCGAAGTGCAAGGTGCATGGTGTGCAGGTATGGATGAAGAGTTTGCATGACGTGCAATGCAGCCATTTTTATCATGGAGCTTTTCATTACCCACGCACTCCACTACCCATGTCAGCCCTAACCTTTCGCCAAGCCGTTCCTGCGGATGCCGAGCGCTGTTTCGAGATTGAGAGCATCGCCTACGAGGGCGAAGAAGCCGCCACCTTGGCCAAGATCCATACCCGTATTTCCAATTACCCGCAGGGCTTTCTGGTCATGCAAACCGAAGGCAAGACCATCGGTTTCATCAACAGTGGCTGTGCCCACGCAGTCGTCATGTCGGACGAGGCTTTCAAGGAGCTGGTTGGGCATGACCCGGTCGCGCCCAACGTGGTCATCATGTCGGTGGTGATCGATCCCGCGTACCAGGGGCACGGGTACGCCACGGCAATGATGCAGACTTTTGTGAAACAGATGCGGCAGGCGGGCAAGCAGACCATTCACCTGATGTGCAAAGAGCGTCATGTGGCGCTCTACGCCAAGCAGGGCTACCGCTACGTGAAGCCCTCTGCATCCGACCATGGCGGCATGGCCTGGCATGAGATGGTGATGGACCTTTGAAGCGACCATCGCCTCAAAAAAATACCGTCGTCCTCACTGAACGGAACTAGCATTTCATCTCCTGAACGTCGACCTTCCAGCAAGCAACGGGCTTTGGAAAATTTCAGGTCCTGACCTGCTCATGGCTGGCTTCATCGCCGATGGCGAACTTTTGGTTGAGTGGAGAACCGCTCGCCATGGAGGAGCGAGGGCGGAGTTCGGATCTGATGGGGTGCAGTGTCTTGTCGCGGGCTGATCTCGATCTGGTTCAAAAAGGACTCTCTCCGTCGGCTCCGGATGCCCCCGGCGCTGGCATTCCACAAGGAACTGGGGCACCTTTTTGGGCGACCGTGCTCAGGGCGCCGAGCGGACGATTGGAATGGCGTAGTACATCACCGAGTCGCCGGACGTCGGGTGGTATTGCGTGCCGTAGATTTCCAGATCCGGTCCCAGGCTGTGCGACTGGCTGGCCGACAGCAGCCAGCTGGAGTAGATGTAGTTCACCGTCGCATCGACGTTCTGGGCAGGACCTCTGTGGGTGAAGCGTGCATAGGTGGACGCGGGGATTTCCATGGCCACCATGCCCGGTGGCAGTGCACCGGGGCCACTCACTTCGATGCAGGCCAGGTAGCGCAACTCTTCCGTGTGCGGCCCCGCCGGGGCCACGACGCCATAGCAGACCCCGGGCACGGTGTTCGCAATCTCGCCCAACCGGGGCAGAAACTTCGCCCACAGGGGCGGCAGCTTCTGGCCCAGGTTGTTCTTTTCGGAGTCGATGCCGTAGTAGTCGGTGGGCAGCCCGACCAATTGCACGGCGGGCTGCTGCTGGATGTCGGGTTCCAGCGAGATGTTGTGGTGAATGTGCGCGAGGTAGCTTTCGTCGAACCGGATCTTGCGCACGAACAGCGAGCGGTTGCCCATCTTACGGTACTGCGACGGTGTGAGCCGAAAGCAATCACGGAACGCGCGCGTGAAGCTCTCCTGCGTCTCGTACCCGGACGCCAGCGCAATGTCGAGCACGCTCAGCCGCGTGTTGGTCAACTGCTCCAGCGCCCGCGAGAACCGGCGCGAGCGGATGTAGGTCTTGAGGGTTTCGTTGGTCAGCGCCTTGAAGATCCGCTGGAAGTGCCACTGGCTCATCCCGGCAGCCCGCGCCACCTCGGAAAGCTGGATATCGGATTCGAGATGGGCTTCGATGAAATCGATGCCCTCCTGGATTTGCCGGAGATAAAGCACGGTGGCGTCCGTTCAAGGGGTTTCAAAGAAACCGGTCATGGCAACCAGCCGGTTCTGGTCGTTGTACCGGCCGTAGCTCACGCCTTCACCGATCACCTGGCCGCTGCCATCCACCATGTTCCACTTGGCGATGCTTTGCTGGTTGTGGCTGGCGAAGTAGTGGGTCACAAAATGGCCGCCGGGCACCTGGCTGTGAAAGTTGTCCATGTAGGCCGTCAATTGGTCCCAGCCATGGGCGGTGGCCAGCGGGTCGTTGTAGGTGCAGGCCGGGTCGAGGGACTGAGAAAACAGGGCCTCCCTGTCTGCGGCCGAGTCGGTTTTCCACGACGCGGTGTAGGTGTCCCAGATGGATTGAAGGGGTTGTTGGCTCATGGTGTGCTCCTGATGGGCGGTGAATGGAGACGCCATCGTGCCGGGCGCTTGAGCGCCTTTTTGACATTTTGTGCTTATTTGTGGGCGCGTCGTTTGGGCACGAAACGACGGTGCCCCGACTCGCCTGGACTAAGTGCTGGCGGAAGGCACAGACGCCGGAGCCACACCCAGCAGCTGGTGCAGCCTTGGGCTCGTGGTGGTGTACTGCAGCGCCACCTTGTCGCCCTTGAGCGCCTCGGCGGCGCCAAAGGCGGCTAGCGTGGCTTCGTGGAAGCCGCACAGGATGAGCTTGCGTTTGCCGGGGTAGGTGTTGATGTCGCCCACGGCGTAGATTCCGGGCACGCTGGTGCGGAAGGCCTCGGTGTCCACCACCAGCTGTTTGCGGTCCATGGCCAGGCCCCAGTCGGCGATGGGGCCGAGGCGGGGCGAGATGCCGAGCACGGCCACCAGCAGGTCGATTGCCAGGGCGCTGGTGCTGCCATCGGCGTCCACGACCTGCAAGGCGGTCAGCTGGTCGCCAGCGGTTTCAATGCCGGTGATCTGCGCAGACTCGACATGGATGCGGCCCGCATCGCGCAATTGCTGCAGGCGTTGCAGCAAGGCTTCAGGCGCCTGGAACACATCGCGGCGGTGCAGCAGGCTGACGCGGGCGGCCTGGCCTTGCTCGGCCAGTTCCACCGCGCGGGCCACGGCGGGCTCGTCGCCGCCGTGCACGACCACATGGAGCCCGGCTACGTGGGCCGTGTCGGGCAGGTTCTGGTAGTGGACCTGGGTGCCCACAAAGCGCTCGATGCCGTCCACCTTGAGCGTGCGTGGCACAAAGGCGCCCACACCGGCAGCAATGAACACCGTGCGGGCCAGCAGTTGTGCGCCCTGGGAGGTTTGGACCAGCAGGCGCCCATCGGCCTGCACGGCGAGCGCCGACACCAGCGTGTTCAGGTGCCACTGGGTTTTGAACGGCGCGATCTGCTCAAGCAGCAGGCCAGCCAGCTCGCGCCCAGTGCACACGGGGATGCCGGGGATGTCGTAGATGGGTTTGTCGCCGTACAGCTCGACGCACTGGCCGCCCGCATGGGGCAGGGCGTCGATGACATGGGCGGTGATGCCTTGCAGGCCCAGCTGGAAGACCTGGAACAGGCCCACAGGACCCGCGCCGATGACAACGGCGTCGGTCTCTACGACTGCGGGCACTTGCAAAGTCTCGGTCACCAGCGGGGCGCGGGGCGGTTTACTTGACCAGTTCGTTGACCTTGCCTGGCTTGCCGTTCCACTCGTCGGCATCAGGCAGCGCGGGCTTGCGCTTGGTGATGCTCTTCCAGCCGTCGGCAAAGGCCAGGTCGGCGTTGAGCTTGATGAAGGCGATCTGGTCTGCGGGCAGGTCTTCTTCGGCAAAGATGGCGTTGGCCGGGCACTCGGGGATGCAGACGGCGCAGTCGATGCATTCGTCAGGATCGATGACGAGCATGTTCGGGCCTTCGCGGAAGCAGTCCACGGGGCACACGTCCACACAATCGGTGTACTTGCACTTGATGCAGTTTTCGGAGACGACGTGGGTCATGACAGGAGTTGTGTGGGTCGGTGAAAACCCTCAATTTTAGAAGCTTTCACCGACCTTTGGTTACAGGGTCCCTCACCCCGATGGGGTGACTGGGGTTACGGGCGCTGATCTAGATCAGTTCACCAGCACGGCACCGGCCGTTTTGTGGCTCGCGGTGTCCACCAGGATCAGCGATCCGAGCACCCGGGCTTTGCCAAAGGGGGCGGCCGGAATCGCCTCTTGCAGCAGCAGGTCGACATGGCCGATGGCATTGGGGTCGAGCTGGGTGGCGGCCTCTTCGGCCAGCGTGTTGATGTTGAGCTTGTGCACCACGGCCTTGACCTTGGCCTTGACCCAGCGGTGGCCGTGCAGCGCCCAGTACACGCGGCCTGCGACCAGGGGCTCGTCGTCCATCCAGGCCACCGTGGTGCGCAGCTCGCGGCTGGCGGGCCATGCAGGCACGCTGGCGGGCGTGTCGAAGTCGTCTTCGGCGGGGGTGGCGACGGCAGGCGCCGCCAGAATCCAGTCGCCCCGCGAGACATCCACCTCGCGGTCCAGGATGATGCCGGCGCTGGTACCTGCGGGCACGTCCTTGGGGCGACGCGCATGGTCCAGCACTTGCGCCACGGTGGCCAGCTGGCCGCTGGGGAAGATCTGTACAGCGGTGCCGGGCGCAAAACTGCCCGCAGCCACGCGGCCCCAGAACACACGGCGGCCTTGCGAGGTGTCGGAGGACGACGAGAACTTCTCGACCCACTGCACCGGGAAGGCCGGCGCCAGCGCTGTGTCTGCGGGGGTGTTGGGCAGTGCTTCCAGCACCTGCAGCAGCGTGGGGCCGTCATAGCCGCACCAGCCCGCATGGGCGTCCACCACGTTCCAGCCCTTGAGGGCCGACACCGGCACCATGGCGCGCACGGTGATGCCTGCCGCTTGGGCAAAGGATTGCAACGCGCCCTGGATGTGCTGCCACGCCAGCGCGGGGTCTTCCACCGCGTCGAGCTTGTTCACAGCAAACACCAGCGAGTGCACGCGCAGCAAATGGGCCAGCAGGCTGTGGCGGCGGGTTTGGGGCAGCAGGGCCAGGCAGGGGTTCTTCCAGTCGAGCTTGGTGGCATCGACCAGCACCACGGCGGCGTCGGCGCTGCTGGCGGCGGTGACCATGTTGCGGGTGTATTGCTCGTGGCCGGGTGCATCGCCAATGATGAACTTGCGCTCTTCGGTGGCGAAGTATCGGTACGCCACATCAATGGTGATGCCTTGTTCGCGCTCGGCGCTCAGGCCGTCGGTCAGCAGGGCCAGGTCGGTCTCACCCTGGCGCTGAACGCCAGCCAGGTGGTCCTGCAGCACGGCCTTGCTGTCCACCAGCAGGCGGCCGATCAGTGTGCTCTTGCCATCGTCCACCGAGCCGCAGGTGATGAACTTGAGCGCGGAAATATGGTTGTTTTGGGCGCTAGCGCTTTTCTGGATTGCGCTGGAAGCTATCGAATTCATAGTGGTCATTAGAAGTACCCGTCTTTCTTGCGCTTTTCCATCGAGGCGTCGCTCGTCTTGTCGTCCATGCGCGTGGCGCCGCGCTCGCTGACGTCGGCGGCCAGGGTCTCGATCACGATCTCGGCCGGGGTGGCGGCGGTGCTCTCCACAGGTGCCGTGCAGGTGATGTCGCCCACGGTGCGAAAGCGCACGTCGCGTGTCTCGACCACGTCGCCTTCGCGGGGCGGCGTCAGCTCGGTCACCGGCATCAACAGGCCCTTCTTGTCCACCACCTGGCGCTTGTGGGTGTAGTAGATGCTGGGCAGGGCGATGTTTTCGCGGTCGATGTACTGCCACACGTCCAGCTCGGTCCAGTTGCTGATGGGGAACACGCGGAAGTGTTCGCCGGGCTGCAGGCGGGTGTTGAACAGCGTCCACAGCTCAGGCCGCTGGGCCTTGGGCTGCCATTGGCCAAAACTGTCGCGGTGGCTGAAGATGCGCTCTTTGGCGCGTGCCTTTTCTTCATCGCGGCGGGCGCCGCCGATCAGGGCGTCAAAGCGGAATTCCTCGATCGCTTCGAGCAGCGTGACGGACTGGTGCACGTTGCGCGATTCGCCGGGGTGGGCCAGTCGCACGGTGCCGCGTGCCATGGAGTCTTCGACATTGCGCACGATAAGTTCAGCACCGAGTTCCTTGGCGCGGAAGTCGCGAAAATCCGTCACTTCGGGGAAGTTGTGGCCCGTGTCGATCATCAGCAGCGGGTAGGGGATGCGGCCCGCGCCAAAGGCTTTTTCGGCGCACTTGAGCATGACCAGCGAATCCTTGCCGCCCGAGAACAGCAGGGTGGGGCGCTCGAAGGCGGCGGCGACTTCGCGCAGGATGAAGATGGTTTCTTCTTCCAGCGCGTCCAGGTGGGAGTTGTTGAGGTGGTAGCTCATGTTGTTGGTTTTCTCAAGCAGCGCTGAGTCTGTGCGGGCGTTCATGGTCGGGCCTGGGGTCAGTGGGCCAGGTGCAGGCCACACTCGCGGTTGTCTTCGCCCTTGGTGGGGTCCACATAGTCGAAGTTGTTGGGCAGGCCGTGCTTCACGCAGTATTCGTGCAGCTCCTTGGACGACCAGTGCAGCAGCGGCGCGACCTTGATCAGGCCATCGGGGTTGATGCTGACCGGGTCCATTTGGGCGCGCACGGCGGTGTCGGTGGCGCGCAGAGCGGCGAACCAGACCTTGGGCGCCGTTTCGCGCAGGGCGCGGGCAAAGGGTTCCAGCTTCACTTCTTCGGTAAAGGCTGCGTGGCGTGGGTCATCCAGCGCGGGGGTGGCGCCTTCCACGGCTTCACGGTGCGCGCGTGAGCGGCGTGGCAGGTAGATCTGCAGCTTCAGGCCCAGTTGCTTTGTCACCTCGTCGGCAAAGCGGTAGGTGGCTTCGGTGTTGTAGCCGTTGTCCATCCACACCACCGGCACATCAGGGTTGACCTGCGTGACCATGTGCAGGATCACTGCCTCGAATGGGCGGAAGTTGGTGGTGACGATGGTGGGCTGGCCCAGCCCCAGCGCCCAGGCCACCAGGTCTGGTGCGTTGCGGCCGAGGTCGGCGTTGATGCGTGCGAGATCGATTTGGCTCATGGTGCAGGGCTTGTGGGTTGGGTTCTCAGGCGGCGGCGCGGTGGGCAAACAGCGGCTGGGGATTGACGGCGTCGCCCTGGTAGAAGCCTGGGAACAGCTCGAATTGGCGCTGGGCATCGGCGGCATCCACCCCCTCGGCCAGCACCGCGCTGCTAAAGCCCGTGCGCTGCATTTGCACGAGTTGGTCGATCAGCACATCACCCGTGGCGCGGATTTCGCCAGCAAAGCCACGGCGGCGGCGCAGCAAAAAGGCTTGGCTGAACGCACGGCCATCGGTGAAGTTGGGGAAGTGCAGGTCCACGCGGGCAACGCCTTCAAGCGGCAGTTGCAGGGCATCGGCATCGTTGGCCAGGGCCACCACGCGGGTGTCGCCTTCGGTGGGCGGCTGGTGGTCTTGGGAGGCAAGGATTTTCATGGTGTCGTCTGTCAATGCAGTGGGCGTGGCTCAGGCGGTGGCCAGCGCTTCGGGGTCAGGGTGGCGAGCGGACTTGGCGGCTTCCTTGAACGGGTCCAGGCCGGTGCGGCGCACGGTGTTCTGGAAGGTCTCGCCGCTTTCGCGCAGGTCGCGGTAGGTGCTGAGCACCGCCTCGATCACGTCGGGCACTTCGGCCGCAGAGAACGAGGGGCCGATCACCTTGCCCGCCACGGCAGCGCCCGACAGGTCGGAACCATCGGAGCCGCCCAGCGTGACCTGGTACCACTCCTTGCCGTCCTTATCCACGCCCAGGATGCCGATGTGGCCGCTGTGGTGGTGGCCGCAGCTGTTGATGCAGCCGCTGATGTGCAGGTCGATCTCGCCGATGTCATCCAGCTCGTCCAGGTCCTGGTAGCGCTGGGTGATGGCCTCGGCAATCGGCAGCGAGCGGGCATTTGCCAGCGCGCAGAAGTCGCCGCCGGGGCAGGCGATCATGTCGGTGAGCAACTGCACGTTGGCACTGGCCAGGCCCAGGGCCTTGGCCTCTTGCCACAGGTCAAACAGGCGGCTGGCGTGCACCCAGGGCAGCAGCACGTTCTGGTCGTGCGTCACGCGGGCTTCTCCGGCGGAGTATTTGTCCACCAGGTCGGCCAGGGCGATCAGTTGTTCGCTGGTGGCATCACCCGGCGACTGGCCGGGGCGCTTGAACGACAGTGTGACGGCGCGCAGTTGCGGGTTTTGGTGCGGGTGCACATTGCGCTGCAGCCAGCGGCCGAACGTCACGTGCTCTGCCGCCAGTGCGTCCAGCGATGCCTGCAGTGCTGAGGGGGGCACATCGGCAATGTTGGCCAGCTTCGGCGTCACAAAGCAGGCGGCCACGCGGTCAAACTCAGCCTGCGGAATGGTGTGGGGGCCACCGTCGATCTCGACGATCTGGCGGTACTCTTCTTCCACATCGTCGATGTACTGCTGGCCTTCGGCCTTGACCAAAATCTTGATGCGGGCCTTGTACTTGTTGTCGCGGCGGCCGTGCTCGTTGTACACGCGCACGATGGCCTCGATGTAATTCATGATCTGGTTCCAGGGCAGGAACTCGCGGATCACGGTGCCAATCACCGGCGTGCGACCCATGCCACCGCCCACAAACACCTTGAAGCCGATCTCGCCCTGCTCATTCTTGAGCAGGTGCAGGCCCACGTCGTGCCAGCCCGTGGCGGCGCGGTCGTCCTTGGCACCGCTGATGGCGATCTTGAACTTGCGTGGCAAAAAAGCGAACTCGGGGTGCAGCGTGGTCCACTGGCGGATGATTTCCGCATAGGGGCGCGGGTCCACGATCTCGTCCACGGCAATGCCGGCCAGGGCATCGGTGGTGGTGTTGCGGATGCAGTTGCCGCTGGTCTGGATGCCGTGCATGTCCACAGTGGCCAGCAGGTCCATCACATCCGCACTTTTGGACAGCGGAATCCAGTTGAACTGCACATTGGTGCGGGTAGTGAAGTGGGCGCAGTTCTTGGGCAGGAAGGTGGTGCCCAGCTTGCCCTGGCCTTCCATGGCGGCCTTGAAGACGGCCGCTTCGGGCTCGTCGTATTCGCGGGCGATCTGGGCCAGCACGCGCAGCTGGCGGCTGGCGATTTCGCCGTAAGGCACAGCCACGCGCAGCATGGGGGCGTAGCGCTGCACATACCAGCCGTTTTGCAGGCGCAGTGGGCGGAAGTTGTCTTCGGGCAGCTTGCCGGTCTGCCAGCGCGTGAGCTGGTCACGGAATTGCTGTGCCCGCTGTTGCACAAATTGTCGGTCGAATTCTGTGTATTGGTACATCGTGGTCAGTGCAGTTCAGTGCGTGCAACTCAAATCAAGATCAGTTTGAAGCCCGCCCAGGCGAGCAACAGCGAGAGGATGGAGCGAATCAGGCGCTCAGGCGTGCGGGTCACCAGGCGCGAACCCAGCCAGATGCCCGGCAGTGAGCCAGCCAGCAATTGTGCAAGCAAAGGCCAGTCCACCGAGCCCAGCGAGGCGTGGCCGAGGCCCGCCACCAAGGTCAGGGGCACGGCATACGCAATGTCGGCACCAATGATGCGCGGCAGGGGCAGCATGGGGTAGACCAGCAGCAACACCGTGACGCCAATGGCGCCCGCGCCCACCGAGGTAAAGGTGACCAGCGTACCGATGACGGCACCCATCAGCACAGGCAGGCTCCAGTGGCGAGGGCGTGTGGGGTCGCCCGTGTGGCTCTTGCGGGCTGCGGCTTCGGCCGCCTGGCGCTGGGCAGAAAACGCCACCACCTTATAGAGCGTGGCCGCTGCCGTCAGCAGCAGGGCAAAACCCAGGGTGGTGGTCATCACACGCTGCGCGGTGCTGCTGGCCGGGCCCATCACCTTGAGCGCCCACAGCGCCAGCAACGCGGCCGGAATGCTGCCTGCGCAAAGCTGGCCCACCACTTTCCAGGGCACCAGGCGCTGGCGGGCCAGGCTGACGGTGCCGCCCATCTTGGTGAAGGCCGCGAACAGCAGGTCGGTGCCCACGGCCATGTGGGGCTTGATGCCAAAGAAGAAAATCAGGATCGGCGTCATCAGCGAGCCACCGCCCACGCCGGTCAGGCCCACAATCAGCCCGACCGCAAAGCCCGCAAAAACAAACGCCAATTCATGCATGGGTGCGAATGTAGGGGAGAGGCTTATGGAAGCAAACTATTGTTTCGCTCTGCTGATATGTCAATTTGCTTATAAGCAAGTGTGGGCGCGGTTTTTTAACGCGTTTTCAGCGTTTACAGACGCTCCGTTCCCAGCGCCCTGGCCAGCTTGGCGTCCAGCGGCAGGGGCTCACCTTGCAGGCGGGCTGCCAGCAGCTCGCCACAGAGCAGCGCCAGCGTCAGCCCCCGCGCGCCCATGGCGGTGTTGACCCACAGGCCCGGAAGGTCCGTGGCGTCCACAGGGCCGACGATGGGCAGGCGATCCGGCGCGGTGCAGCGCACGGCGGCCCAGGTTTTCAGGGCAGGCGGCGCTGCTGGCCCCCCTTCGGGTTCTGACGCTGCGGTGGGGGGAGCGAGCGACGCTTGGTGGAACGCGGGCGCCAATTGCGGTGCTATTGCGGGCAGCAGTGCCTGCAATTTGCCCCAGTTGGTGGCATGGGCTGCCTGAACGTCGGCGGCGCTGGGCGGCAGGGCCTGCACATCCCGCTCAAACGTGGAGCCCATTACCCAACCCCAGCCCTGGCGGCCACCCGCATCGCCGCCGAGCGGAAAGCGGGGCACCAGGTTGCCGTTGCCGTTGGCCGGAAACGGCAGCAGCGGCGCCGCAGGGTCTGCATGGTCCCCCCACGACACCTGCCCCCGAACCGGCTGCAAAGGCCAGCGGTGGTTGAGCAGCTCCAGACTGCCAGCGCCCGCCGCAATGACCACTGTGGGTGCCTCGGCCAGCACCTGGCCCTGGGCGTCCAGCGCCTGCCAGACCGTGGTGGCCGGGTGGTCATCGGCGGCGGGGGGCTCTGCGCGTCGTAGCTGTGCCACCTGGCACCTCCCTTGCCAGCGTATGCCGGGCTGCGCCAGCAAGGCCGAGGCCAGGCGGGCAGGGCGCACCCAGCCTGCCTGGTGGTGCCAGCAGGCCGTGGCATCGGGCGGTAGCTGAGCGGCAGCCAGGGCGGCGGGGGACGCAGGCTCGCTCCAGGCGGCGCCTGGCCCTTGGTCCCAATCGGGCGACAGGCCGGGCGTGCCGTCGGTGCGGTGCTCCAGCACCCCGCAATGGGCCCAGTCCATGCCCTCGCTCAGCAGCCAGCGGGCCTGCTCCAGCGTTGTGCGGATACCGCTGCGCGACAGGCGCGACAGCATACTGTCGTCGGGCGACACATGCGGCGCAAACACCCCGGCGGGCAGGGCCGATGCGCCTGCGGCGGGCTCGGGTGCCTGGTCCAGCACCGTGACCAGCCAGCCGCGCCGGGCCAGGCTGGCGGCGGCGGCGGCGCCTGCAATGCCCCCGCCGATCACGATGCAGGGGCCGGGTGGGGATGGGTCGGGTGTCGCCCCCGCTTGGCGCGTGGTGCGAGGCTCCCAGCGCGGGTTGTAGGTGGCGTGCAGGTTGTCGCGCTTGGGCGGCACGCCGGGCACGCGGTTCACTTCAAAGCCACATTGCGCCAAGCCATCGCGCACGGCGCGTGCGATGGTCCAGGTGGCGAGCTGTGTACCGCGATGGCAACAGCGCGCCACTGCCTTCAGAGTGTGCAGGTCCCAGCTTTCGGGGTTGCGCTGGGGGCTGAAGCCGTCGAGGTAGATGGAGTCCACCGTCAGGTTCTGCTGGCGCAGCATGGCTTGGGTGTCGCCCACATACAGGGTGAGCAGCACCCGGCCGTCATCAAAACGCAGGCGGTGCACGCCCGGCAGCAGGCCCCACCACTGGCGGTGCAATGCCTCAGCCAGCGGCGCCAGCTCGGGGTGGACCGAGGTGGCTCGCAGCAGGTCGCCGGCACTCACGGGCCAGGCTTCTGTCGATACGAAGTGCAGCAGCGTGGGGCGCTGCGGGTCGGCGCGCCAGGCGGCCCAGGTCACCAGGAAATTCAGGCCAAAGCCAAACCCGGTTTCCAGAATGCGCCACTGCGATTGCCCCGCCCAGGCCTCGGGCAGGCCGCAGCCGTGCAGAAACACCCTGCGGGCCTGGGTGAGGCCGCCGTTTTCGCTGTGGTAGCGGTCGCCGAAGCGGGGGCTGTAGGGGGTGCCGTCCGGCAGCCACTCGATGGGTTCAGTCATGGAAACGGCAAAAGGCCGGCGTGGCGCCGGCCTGTTGGAAAGAGAAGGCGGTTTTTACCGCGAACCGCTCCAGGGTGCGTTGCGCTGCGTCACGCGCCGGGCGGGACATATCCCGCCGCAGCGTCAGCACCGCTGCCAAAAAAGTGGTTTTAGCGAAACCACTTTTTGCAGCGCTGCACTGCGCTTCGCTCCATTACGCACTGGGCGGGACGTATCCCGCCGCGGCATCTGCACCGCTGCCGAAAAAGTGATTCTCCATCTGGCGCGCCAGGTACTGGCGGGCGCGCGCATCGGCCAGGTTCAGGCGGTTTTCATTGACCAGCATGGTCTGGTGCTTGAGCCAGCCTGCCCAGGCTTCCTTGCTCACGCTTTCCCAGATGCGTTTGCCCAGTTCGCCGGGGTAGGGGGGGAAGTCGAGGCCTTCGGCTTCCTTGCCGAGCTTGATGCATTGAACGGTGCGTGCCATGGGAATTCCTTGTAGTGGGGGCGAGCAAAAAAGGTTTCGCTCAGATGATTTGGATATTAAGAACTGAAATCTCAGTAGTTCCAGTTTTGAAGAGGGCCTTCCAGAATGCGTTCCATCGGTGATTTGCACCGCAACACATTCACAAAAGAGGCCCTCCCATGAACTTTCGCCGCGACTTTATCAAGTTTCCCTTCGCCGCCGCCCTGGTGGGCAGTTTGGCCCTGACGGCATTGCCGTCGTTTGCACAGTCTGTGACGCTGCTCAATGTGTCGTACGACCCGACGCGCGAGCTGTATGTGGAGTTCAACCAGGCGTTTGCCAAGCACTGGAAGGCCAAGACCGGCCAGGACGTGACCATCAAGCAAAGCCACGGCGGCTCGGGCAAGCAGGCCCGCTCCATCATCGACGGGCTGGACGCCGACGTGGCCACGCTGGCCCTGGCGGGCGACACCGATGCGCTGCACACCAATGGCGGCTGGATTCCGAAAGACTGGCAAAAGCGCTTGCCGCACAACAGCTCGCCCTACACCAGCACCATCGTGCTTGTGGTGCGCCAGGGCAACCCCAAGGGCATCAAGGACTGGGACGACCTGGTGCGCGCCGACGTGAAGGTGATCACGCCCAACCCCAAGACCTCGGGCGGCGCGCGCTGGAACTACCTGGCCGCGTGGGAGTTTGCCAAGCGCAAGTACGGTGGCGACGCCAAGGCCAAGGACTTCGTGGCCAAGCTGTATGGCAACGTGCCTGTGCTCGACACCGGCGCGCGCGGCTCCACCATCACGTTTGCGCAGCGCAACCAGGGTGACGTGCTGATTGCGTGGGAGAACGAGGCCTACCTGCTCGAAAAGGAGTTCGGCACCAAGTTCGACGTGATCGCGCCTTCGATCTCCATCCTGGCCGAACCCGCCGTGTCGGTGGTGGACAAGAACGTGGACAAGAAGGGCACCCGTGCCGTGGCCGAGGCCTATCTGCAGTACCTGTACACCGAAGAAGGCCAGGACATTGCAGGCAAACATTTCTACCGCCCGGCTGTGTCCGACAAGGCCAAGGCCAAGTACGCCAAGCAGTTCCCCAAGCTGAACCTGTTCACCATCAACGACGCGTTCGGTGGCTGGGACAAGGCGGCCAAGGAGCACTTTGCGGACAACGCCAGCTTTGACCAGATCTACACCAAAAAATAGGCTCACCCCGAAGCGGCCTGCGGCCGCCTCCCCTCAAGGGGCGCCACCGCTGGACCGGCGAAGCCGGATCCAGGGTGGCGCTGGTCTGACCACGCCCTCTGGAATCCTCTCTTATGTCCGCTCTTCTCATCGCCGGTAGCCCCTCCGAGCGTTCCCGCTCCGCCGCCCTGCTGGATGCCGTGGCCCAGCGCCTCTCGGTGCGTGGTGCGCTGGTGGACCGCATCCACATCCGCGACCTCTCGCCCCAGGCGCTGCTGCTGGCCGACTTTGGCCACCCCACGGTGGTGCATGCCATCGACCAGGTGGCCGATGCCAGCGTGCTGGTGGTGGCCACCCCGGTCTACAAGGCGGCCTACAGCGGCGTGCTCAAGGTGTTTCTGGACCTGCTGCCGCAAACGGCCCTCAAGGGCAAGGTCGTGCTGCCCCTGGCCACGGGCGGCAGCCCGCACCACATGCTGGCGCTCGACTACGCGCTGCGGCCCGTGCTGCAGTCTCTGGGCGCCAAAAGCATCTTGCCCGGCATCTACGCCACCGATGCCCAGGTCACGCTGACGCCCGAGGGCAGCTACCACGTGCAGGCCGACATTGCCGCCCGGCTGGACGACGCGGTGAACGTGCTGGTGACCGAAACCCTGCGCCCGTCGCCCGCCCAGGCCACCCGGTTTGCGCCGGTGCCGTTCTCGCAGGTGCGATGTAGCGTCTGACGCGGGCCTGGCGCTGCGGCAAGCCCGCAGTGCCAGCGCCACCTTCCTTCCCCTTCATTTTCATTTTTGATTTGCTGCGCCGGGTGCGCGGGCAAGGCGGTGTGCCGCCTGCTACCAACCCAGCCCGCTCGCCCATCCATCACCTGTTTTGAATCTGGAATCCGCACCATGAACGAACTGAACCGCTTCTCCCTGCAACGCCGCCAACTGCTGGCTGCGGTTGCTGCCACGACCGCCACCGTCGCAACGCCCCAGGCCTGGTCGCAAAACGCTGGCCGCGTGCTGCGCGTGGGCCACCAAAAGGGCTGGCTCTCCATCCTCAAGGGCCGTGGCACGCTCGAAAAGCGCCTGGCCACGCTGGGTGTAAAGGTGACCTGGACCGAGTTCAACGCGGGCCCCGTGCAGCTCGAAGCCCTCAATGTCGGCTCCATCGACTTCGGCGACGTGGGCGAGGCCCCGCCCATCTTTGCCCAGGCGGCAGGCGCCCCGCTGGTCTACGCCGGTGCCACCGTGCCGCGCCCTGCGCTGGAGGCCGTGATCGTTCCCGGCGGTTCGCCGATCCGCAGCGTGGCCGACCTCAAAGGCAAGCGCGTGGCCTACAACAAGGGCTCCAACGTGCAGTATTTCCTGGTCAAGCTGCTGGAGAAGAACGGCCTGAAATACGGCGACGTGCAATCCATCTTCCTGGCCCCGGCCGACGCGCGGGCCGCGTTTGAACGCGGCGCGATCGATGCCTGGATCATCTGGGACCCCTTCCTCGCCGCCGCGCAAAAGCAGCTCGATGCGCGTCTGCTGGTCGATGCCACGGGCGTGGTCAACAACCGCGCCTACTACTTCACCTCGCGCGACTTCGCCACCAAGAACGCCGACGTGCTGCGCATCGCCATCGAAGAAGTCAACGCCATCGACACCTGGGCGTCCAAAAACAAGGACGCCGCGGCGGCCGAGCTGTCTGCCGTGCTGGGTCTGGACAAATCCATCACCGACCTGTACCTGAGCCGCGCCCGTTTCGGCACCGCGTCCGTCACGCGCGAGATCCTGGCTGAGCAGCAGGCGATTGCCGACACCTTCTTCGACCTCAAGCTCATCCCCAAAAAGCTCAACCTGCTGCACGCCGCGCCGGTTGATCTGCTGTGACCCGGGCCATGAAAGGACACATCGCCATGACCCACCTCACCGTCCACCCAGAGCGCCGCCGCGCACTGCAGCTGCTGGGCGTTACCGCTTTCAGCTGGGCGCTGGCCGGCCGCTATGCCCACGCGCAAAGCGCCGCCGTGCAAGGGCCCGAGCAACTGCGCATTGGTTATCAGAAGTCGGCCGTCAACCTCGTCATCCTGAAGCAGCAGGGCGTGCTGGAAAAACGCTTTCCGGGCACGCGGATCAGCTGGCTGGAGTTCCCGGCCGGGCCGCAGCTGCTGGAGGCGCTGTCGGTCGGCAGCCTCGAATTCGGCCTGACCGGCGACTCGCCCCCCGTGTTCGCCCAGGCCGCTGGCAAAGACCTGCTCTACGTGGGCGCCGAGCCACCCAAGCCCGACAGCTCCGCGCTGCTGGTGCTCAATGATTCGCCACTGCGCACCCTGGCCGACATCAAGGGCCGCCGCGTGGCAGTGCAAAAAGGCAGCAGCGCGCACTACCTGCTGGTCAAGGCGGTCGAGCGGGCAGGGCTGCAGTGGGCCGACATCCAACCGGTCTACCTCACACCCGCCGATGCCCGCGCCGCGTTCGAGCGCAAAAGCGTCGATGCCTGGGCCATCTGGGACCCCTTCTACGCCGCCACCGAGCTGGCCATCCAGCCCCGCGTGCTGGCCACGGGGCGCGACCTGGCCAGCAGCAACAACTCTTTCTACCTGGCGGCCCGCCCCTTCGTGCAGGCCCACCCCCAGGTGCTGCGCGTGCTATTTGAAGAACTCAGCCGTGCCGACCGCCTGGCGCAAGAGGCGCGCAAGGACGCGATCAAGCTGATTGCCGACTTCAGCGGCCTGGACGCGGGCGTGGTGAGCCTGTTCATCCAGCGCCGTCCCTCGTCGCCCGTGGGGCTGTTCAGCAACGCCACGGTGGCCGACCAGCAGCGTGTGGCCGACGCGTTCTTCAAGCTGGGCCTGATCCCCAAACCCGTGAACGTGGCCGACATCGTGTGGCGGCCAGCGGCTGCGCAACTGGCTGCTGCCACCTCCAAGCCCTGAGTCACATCCGCCACATCCAACCCATATCTATTCCGAGGCATTCATGAAAATTTTCTGGTTCATCCCCACCCATGGCGACAGCCGGTATCTCGGCACCGCCAAAGGCGCACGCCAGCTCAACCACGACTACCTCAAGCAGGTCGCGGTGGCGGCCGACAGCCTGGGCTACGAGGGTGTGCTCATCCCCACCGGCCGCTCGTGCGAAGACCCGTGGGTGGTGGCGGCCAGCCTGCTGCCCGTCACGCGCAACCTCAAGTTTCTGGTGGCCGTGCGCCCTGGCCTGCACCAGCCCGCGCTGGCTGCGCGCATGGCGGCCACGTTCGATCGCCTGTCCGGCGGGCGCCTGCTCATCAACCTGGTCACAGGCGGCGACCAGGCCGAGCTGGAGGGCGACGGCGTGTTCCTGGACCACGCCACGCGCTACGAACAGTCGGCCGAGTTCATCCGCATCTGGCGCGAGATTCTGGCGCGCAGCCACCGGGGCGAGAGCCTGGACTTTGAAGGCCAGCACCTCTCGGTGAAAGGGGCCAAGCTGCTCTTTCCGCCGTTGCAGAAGCCCCACCCGCCCGTGTACTTTGGCGGCTCGTCGCCCGCCGCACACGACCTGGCGGCCGAGCAGGTCGAGACCTACCTGACATGGGGCGAGCCACCGGCCGAAGTGGCGAAGAAGGTGGCCGACGTGCGCGCCCGTGCCGCCAAACACGGCCGCACCGTCAACTTCGGCATCCGCCTGCACGTCATCGTGCGCGAGACCGAGGAACAGGCCTGGGCCGCTGCCGAAGAACTCATCAGCCATGTGACCGACGACACCGTGGTGCGCGCCCAGGCCGTGTTTGCACGCATGGACTCCGAAGGCCAGCGCCGCATGGCGTCCCTCCATGCGGGCGGCGCCAAGCGCAGTCGCAAGGACCTGGAGATCAGCCCCAACCTGTGGGCGGGCGTGGGCTTGGTGCGTGGCGGTGCAGGCACCGCTCTGGTGGGCGACCCGCAGACCGTGGCTGCGCGCATTGAGGAATACGCAGCGCTGGGGCTGGACACTTTTGTGCTGTCGGGCTATCCGCACCTGGACGAGGCCTACCGCTTTGCCGAGCTGGTGTTCCCGCTGCTGCCCCTGCCGCTGCGCAACCAACTGGCCAGCGGCAACCCCTTGTTTGGCAACCCACTGGGCCCGTTTGGCGAAACCGTGGCCAACGACTTTGTGCCGCGCGCGTCGCAAAGCTGACTTGTCCCGGAACCGGAACTCTCCATGACACACACCGCAAGAGAACTGCAGGTATCCCCGGTGGCCGACGCCGTGGACCTGCCCATCGAAGGGCCGTTTTTGCCCGCACCCGTGGCCCGCTTTCTCGCCAGCGTCGCACAGCGCCTGTTGCCTTGGGCCGTGCCCATCGGCCTCATCGCGCTGTGGCAGATCGCATCGTCACAGGGCTGGTTGTCTACGCGTGTGCTGCCCGCACCGCTGGAGGTCGTCAAGGCCGCGTGGACGCTGGCCGCTTCGGGCGAACTGTGGACCCACGTCCAGGTCAGCGCGGGCCGTGCGCTGGCCGGGCTAGCCGTTGGCGGCGGCCTGGGACTGGCGCTGGGCCTGCTCACCGGCTCGGTCAAGCTGTTCGAAACGCTGCTCGACTCCACCATCCAGATGGTGCGCAACATCCCTGCGTTGGCGCTCATCCCGCTGGTGATCCTGTGGTTCGGCATCGACGAATCGGCCAAGCTGTTCCTCATCAGCGTGTCGGTGTTCTTCCCCATCTACCTCAACACCTTTCACGGCATCCGCAATGTGGACCCGGGGCTGATCGAGATGGGCCGCACCTATGGCCTTGGCCGCTGGCAGCTCTACCGGCAGATCATCCTGCCCGGGGCGCTCTCCAGCATCCTGGTGGGGCTGCGCTTCTCGCTGGGGTTGATGTGGGTGATCCTGATCGTGGCCGAGACCATCTCGGCGCAGGCGGGCATCGGCTACCTCACGATGAACGCGCGGGAGTTTCTACAGACCGACATCGTGCTCGTGGGCATCCTGCTGTATGCGCTGCTGGGCAAGCTGGCCGACGTCTTCGCCAAGGGGTTGGAGCGCTACTGGCTGAGGTGGCATCCCGGATACCAGGCGTGACACCCCCTGAGGCGCTGCGCGCCTTCCCCCCGCTCTCGCTTCGCGGGCAGGGGGACGACGCACTCGCTGCGGGGCGGCCCTTGCTCTGCGTCCCTCGCATGGGGCCACGCCCTCAGCAAGGTCCTGTGTCAGATTACTCACATTTTTATAGCTGCTAGCGCTTGATATATAAGCGCGGGAGGCCATTTTGACCACTATTACATCTCCACAACCCCAAGGCGTGCGCCTGGAAGTGCGCGGCGTGGACAAACGCTACGGCACGCGCGACGTGCTCAAGAAGACCGAGCTGGTCATCGAACCCGGCCAGTTCGTCGCCATTGTGGGCCGCAGCGGCTGCGGCAAGAGCACACTGTTGCGCCTGGTGGCGGGGCTTGAAACTGTCTCCGGCGGCGCGATCCACCTCGATGGCCAGGACGTTGCAGGCCTGAGCGGCGACACCCGCATCATGTTTCAGGACTCGCGCCTCTTGCCCTGGAAGCGCGTGCAGGACAACGTGGCCTTGGGCCTGCCGCCCGCGCAGCGTGGCGCAGCCGCCGACGTGCTGGCCCGCGTGGGCCTGGGCGATCGGTTGACCGAGTGGCCCGCGCGCCTGTCTGGCGGTCAGCGCCAACGCGTGGCCCTGGCGCGTGCCCTGGTGCACAACCCGCGCCTTCTGCTGCTCGATGAACCCTTGGGCGCGCTGGATGCGCTCACCCGCATAGAGATGCACCGCCTCATCGAAGGCCTGTGGCGCAGCAGCGGCTTCACCGCGCTGCTGGTCACCCACGACGTGCAAGAGGCCGTGGCCCTGGCCGACCGCGTGATCCTGATCGAAGACGGCCAGATCGCACTGGACCAGCGCATCGACCTGCCACGCCCCCGCTCACATGGCGACGGCACGTTTGCCGCCATCGAAAAACGCATCCTCGACCGGGTGCTGCAAAAGCCCGAGGGGGAGCCTGCGCACGAGGTTTCCTGGCCCGGCGTGCCTGCGCATGGCTTGCGCTGGGCGGTCTGATTTCTCTCTCTCTCTTTTCGTTTGCTTGTTTTTCTTTCACTGACCTCTTTTTCAACGGACTATTCAAGGAGAACCCCATGTCCATTCAAGCCATCAACGTACGCAACCAGTTCAAGGGCAAGGTCCGCGAAATCATCCGCGGCGACGTCGTCTCCGAGGTCGATGTCGAGACGCCATGGGGCGTCGTCACCTCGGTCATCACCACCCGCTCGGTGGACGACCTGGGCCTCATCGTCGGCTCCGACGTGGTCGCGCTGGTCAAGTCCACGGAGGTGTCGATTGCGAAGCTGTGAGGCAACCGTGGTCCGGGAAATTTGAGTGAAATTGGGCTCCAGCGCTTGATAGGTAAGCGCTGGCCCTTTGAATGAAAACTGGACTTTTGTCTTGGGTGGGTGCGTCCAGACTGGACCGATCGTGAAAAAAAGCTCGTTCACGGTTTGTCGTCAGTGTGGATTTTCTATTGAATCCAAAGACGGTTGCGCTACACGGCAACCAATTGGTCGTTACCCAGTTCATTCAGGTCTTTGACGCCTATCAAAGCCATGTCCCTGTGTATCTCGTCGCGCAGCAGGTCGATCGCATAGGTGACGCCAGCTTGGCCTGCCACCGCTGCGGCATAGGCCATAGGACGTCCCACGAAAACGTGGTCCGCTCCCAATGCAAGCGCCTTGATGACGTCGGTACCCCGTCGAATACCACTGTCCAGCATCAGTGCCATGGACCCTTTGGCCTTTGCGGCCTCCGCAAGCACCAGAAGGGGCGGCACTGTTCCATCGAGCTGGCGGCCACCATGGTTGGACAGGATCACGCCATCGGCACCCACTTGCTCCGCGCGTTTCACGTCGTTTGCGGATATCAAACCCTTGATCACCAGCTTCCCTTGCCAGAGCTCGCGAATGAGCGCAAGGTGATCCCAGTTCAGGTGGTCGCGCAAGCCAAACTGCCGCACTACATTGCTGGAAATGATGGGGACGCCTCTGCCTGGGCCTGCGTTCTCGAAGTGCGGAATTCCATTCTTCACAAGAGTGCGGCCAAGCGTTCCGATCAACCAGCGTGGCCGCACCAGGCCATCCCAAGCCAGCCGCAGGCTGGGGCGCAAAGGCGTTGAAAAGCCGACACGGACATTGTTTTCGCGGTTCGCCAGCGTGGCTGTGTCCACGGTGATGACCAAGGTCTTGAACCCAGCGTTTGCGACGCGCTCGAGCAGACCTTCGATGTGCGCAGTCTCGCCAGGAATGTAGGCCTGGAACCAGGCGCAGGTGGGTGCTGCCTGCGCCACACGCTCCATGCGCGTCAACGATGCGCCGCTGAGCACATAGGGGATACCTGCTGCTTCGGCCGCTCTCGCCATGGCAACGTCACCATCAAAGGAAAACAAGGCACACAGCCCCATTGGAGCGATGCCAAAGGGTGCTTTGTAGGTTTGGCCCATGAGATGGCGAGATTGACTACGCAGAGAGACGTCTACCAAAACGTTCGTGCGAAACATCCATTTGCGATACGCCCCTGAATTGGCTTGCAGCGTCACGTTGTCTTCAACCCCACCTTGGAGATACCCAAAAATAGGGCGAGGCAGGACGCGGCGGGCAGCGGGTTCCAGGTCACCCAGAGAGAGAACGGTGCGCAATATCGGCGGCAGGTGTCGACGCGCATTTGGCGCGGGGCCGAGCTGCTGTCGCGGTGGATTTTTTGTCATGCGGATTCCTTCGGCGGCATGCGGTGCTGCAGGCCCGGGCGCATTGGAATCCAGTCGAAGCGTATCGGCAATGCGTTACGCTGTGCGTAACATCACGGATGCCAGGTTGCCCTCAAGGCGGTTGCTGGAACTCCCCCCAACGCCAAACCAAGTTGTCGAGCGGCAGCCACCGTGATGGGTGCGAGTTTGCGCAGGGCCACAGGTGTCAGCCGCTCCACAGGGCCGGAAGTACTGACTGCTCCGAGCACCATGCCCTGGCCACCGCGCACCGCTGCGGCAACAGCAGCGGCGCCAGTGGAACGTTCGGCGCGGGCCCAGTGAAACCCTCTGCGCCGGATGCGTTCGTAGAGATCGCCGGGCTCTCCCAGCGCCGCCAGAATCGCTCGCCCTGGGGCGCCAAGCTCCAGAGGCAGCAATTCTCCTGAGCGCGGATGATCTGGCCTCGCATTCGGACCGTCACAACGCATCAGGCAACTGCGCAGATTGCCCTCATGCACATAGAACGAAGCGCTCTCTCCGGTCTCTGCTGCAAGCCGAACCAGGATGGGCTCGATGACCGAGCCGACGTCGAATTGGGCCTGGTAGCGTGATCCGATCCAGCCCGCGGCGGGGCCCAACCGCCAAGCGCCGTCTTCGCGCTGTACCAGGAAGCGTGAAAGCGCCAGTGTGCGAGCCAGCCTCAGCGCGGTCGGCTTGTGCATGCCAGTGCGTCGCGCCAACTCGGTCAGCGAGAGGAAGACTTCATCGCCGCCGTCGAACGCTTTCAGCAGTGACATGGCACGGACCACCGCATGAACATGTTCGCGCCCCGGTTCCTGGCTAATGTCCGCAGGACTCTTGGAACTAGGGCGGGCAGAGGAGGAGGCTGGGGGCGTTGAGGAGCGGGAACTTTTAGCCATAAACCGATGATAGTTGTTACGCATGGCGTAACGCGTTGTTGCCGCTTGGAAGTCGCATGATCATTCTGGCCCCGACAACCTATAAGGAGACAAGCCCATGGGTATTCCTACGCACTTCAGCCGGCGCCGCGTTCTCGGCGCTGCCGCGTTTCTGCCGTTCGCTGCAAAGGCTCAGGACAACTACCCCAGCAAGCCTATCCGGATGATCATCCCGTTTGCCGCTGGTGGTGCAACCGATGTGCTGGGGCGCGATCTTGGTCAGGCAATGGCCCCCGCTCTCGGACAATCTTTCGTCGTCGAGAACATGGGTGGTGGAGCTGGCGTGCCGGCGCTCAACAACGTGTCGCGTGCAGCGCCCGATGGGTATACGGTCCTCTTCTGCGCCTCTGGGAACATCACCGCGCAACCACTGCTCTCCAAGAACCGCATCGATATCCTCAGCCAGGTTACGCCGGTCGGCATGATTGCCTCAGCGGCTCACGTGTTGGTGGTCAGTGACAAGGCGCCTTTCAAGTCCTTGCCGGAGTTGATCGCCTACGCGAAGGCCCATCCTGGCGAGGTCAACTTCGGATCTGCCGGCGTTGGAGGCCTGGCCCATCTGGGAACTGAACTGCTGGCTCGCAGCGCTGGCATCAAAGTCACCCACATTCCGTACAAAGGTGCCTCCGCTGCAAACAACGACTTGGTCGCCGGCCAGATTCATGCCATCTTCGGCACCATGCCGTCGTTTATGGCGATGATCGAGAAGGGGGCTTTGCACGCCGTTGGAATTACTGCAGCGAGCAACTCGCGGCCGCTGAAGGGGTTGCCGCTTATCTCGAAGACCGTGCCCGGGTTTTCTTACAGTTCGTGGAACGCAATCTTTGCACCAGCGCGTACCCCTGCTGGCGCCATCGACAAGCTCTACACCGCAATGCGGACGGCCGCGCAAAACCCTGGTTTGAAACATCGATTCGATGACCAGGGGGTTGACGTCGCCCTTGCAGGTCCTGACGATTTGCAAAAAATGGTGGTCAAGGAGCGTGCAGTTTGGGAGAAGGTTATCCGTGACGCTCGTATCGAGTTGAACTGATATCTGGAGCTGCAATGGCAGCCGTTTTCCGGCTGAATGTGAGCGGGGTCGAACATAAGGCCACCGCACTCCATGGTGGAGAGGTTTTCAGCCCGCGTCCCGCGGTTCTGCCGTGAAGCGCCTGGCCACCGATCTGCCGGTGCGCCGCGTCAAGGCGGGTTCGCCGCGTTTGCCGAGTTATCCCAACCCGGCCGCGCTACCGGACTCCTTGCGCCTGTTCACGAACAGTCCTGCACCACCACATCCTTGACCACGGCCAGCGCCCGGGCCAGGTCTTCAAGCGCCACCGACCCCAGCGCGATGCGCAGCGCGTGGGGCACATGGGTGGTGGTGGCAAACCCTTCGGCGGTCGACACGGACACCCCGCGTTCTGCCAGGGTGGCGGCGATGCGGTCGGCCCGTTGGTCGTCGCCCAGTGGCAGCCAGATGAAGTAGGAGTTCGGGTGCCGTACCAATTTCAACCCCGCCAGCGCCCGGGTGGCAATGGCCTGGCGCTGCGCGGTGTCTGCGCGTTTGTCGGCCTCCAGTCGGGCCACGGTGCCGTCTTCGATCCAGCCGCAGGCGATGGCGGTGACGACTCCGGCCGTGTTCCAAGCGGTGGCACGCACGGCGCGCTCGACGGGGCCGATCAGTTCGTGCGATGTGGCCACAAAGCCAAACCGCAAGCCCGTGGCCACGTTCTTGGACAGGCTGGAGAGGTACACCGTGCGCTCGGGGGCCAGCGCCGCGATGGGGGGCGGCGCCTCGGGCGCGAGGTAGGCATAGGGTGCGTCCTCGATCACCAGCAGGTCGTGTGCGCGCGCCATGCCCACCAGGCGCTTGCGGGCGCGGGCGCCCATCACGCAGCCCAGCGGGTTGTGCAGGGTGGGCATGGTGTAGATGGCGCGCACGGGCCGGGTCTCGCACAGGCGCTGTAAGGCGTCCAGGTCGGTGCCAGCGGGGCCCATGGGTACCGGGGCCAGGTCCAGCCGCAGGCGTTCTGCCAGCACGCGAAAGCCGGGGTAGGTGAGGGCGTCTACCGCCACCACGTCGCCGGGGTTGAGCAGGCCCATGGCCGCCACGGCCATGCCGTGCTGCGCGCCGTTGACGATGAGCACCTGCTCGCCCGCCACTTGCAGCTGGCGCGTCTTCAGGTGCCCGGCCACGATGGCGCGTTCGTGCGGCCGGCCGCCGTAGGGGTGGTAGTGCAGCAGCGATTCCAGGTCGCCGGAGGCGGCCAGCTTGCGCAGGGCATCCCGCAGCAGGTCTGCCTGGCCCGGCACGCTGGGGTTGTTGAACGAGAGGTCTGCGGCGCTGGGCGCGGGCGTGGTGAGGTCGGCGTCGGCACCGCGCGGGGAGGCGGGGTCTCGCACAAAGGTGCCGCGCCCGGTTTCGCCCACCACCAGGCCGATGGCCTCCAGCTCGGCATACACGCGGCTGGCCGTGGCCAGCGCCAGGCCATGCCGCTGGGCCAGTGCGCGGTGGGTGGGCAGGCGTGTGCCCGGCCGCAGCAGCCCCGTGCGGATGTCCGACGCCAGTGCGTCCACCACTTGCTTGTACCGAACCTGGCCCATGGCGTTGTGCCCCTGCGTTGAAACGTATCTATGACAATTTTTTGATTGTATTGAATGCCGTCGATAGGATGCGCTTCGCACATTCCGTGCCTCATTCACTCTCCTTTCCGCTACAGAACAGGACTCCATCGCCATGCGCATCGCCATCCTGACCTTCGACGGTTTCAACGAACTCGACTCCCTGATTGCCCTGGGCCTGCTCAACCGGGTGAAGAAACCGGGGTGGGAGGTGTCGCTGTGCTGCCCTACAGACCAGGTGCGTTCCATGAACGGCGTGACGGTGCAGGCCCAGTCGCTGCTGCCCTATGCGCGGTCGGCCGATGCCGTGCTGGTGGGCAGCGGCATGAAGACCCGCGAGGTGGTGCAGGACGCCGCCCTGATGGCGGAGCTCGACTTCGATCCGGCTCGCCAGTTGCTGGGCGCCCAGTGTTCGGGGGCTTTGATCCTGGCCAAGTTGGGGCTGCTTGACGGCGTGCCGGCCTGCACCGACCTGACCACGAAACCCTGGGTGCAAGAGGCTGGTGTCACCGTGCTGAACCAGCCTTTCTTTGCCAAGGGAAACGTGGCCACGGCGGGCGGGTGCCTGTCGGCGCAGTACCTGGCCGCCTGGTTGATCGCGAGGCTGGCAGGGCCCGAGGCGGCCCGCGAGGTCATCCACTACTTTGCCCCGGTGGGCGAGAAGGAGGAATATGTCGCCCGCGCCCTGGGACATATCGAAAACCAGGGTGCCACAACGAGCTGCTGATCCGCGCGCGCACCTGCAAAAGGCATAGCTCAGGCCTGCAGCGTGCTGCAAGCCCCTCGGTGGCGCTGGGTGGCGGCTAGAGGCGCTGGGTAGGCGCAGTCTTTACGCCGCACTCAGGGCCAAGGCCGGGACGCGGCCGCGCATCCTGCCACCGCCACCCCCATGGCCCGGCAGCGTGAATACCGCCACGGCGTTCACCAGATCCTGTGCCTGGGTGCGCATGTTGTTGGCGGCGGCGGCCATTTCTTCGACCAGCGCCGCGTTTTGCTGGGTGGCCTGGTCGATCTGGCTGACTGCTTCGCCGATCTGGGTGACGCCGGTGCTTTGTTCGCTGCTGGCGGCAGTGATCTCGCCCACGATGCCGGTGACGCTGCGGATGGCGTTGACCACTTCGGTCATGGTGGCACCGGCTTTGTCCACCTGTGCGGTGCCACGTGCCACACGCTCCACGCTGGTGGAGATCAGGAGCTTGATTTCCTTGGCCGCGTCGGCCGAACGGCCGGCCAGGCTGCGCACCTCGCTGGCCACCACGGCAAAGCCCCGGCCTTGCTCGCCGGCCCGTGCGGCTTCCACGGCCGCGTTCAGAGCCAGGATATTCGTCTGAAAGGCAATGCCGTCGATCACGCCAATGATGTCGGCGATTTTCTGGGAGCTTTCGTGGATGCCCTTCATGGTCTGCACCACCTCGGCCACCATAGCACCGCCTTCGGCCGCCACTGTGCTGGCGCTCAAGGCCAGCCGGTTGGCCTGGAGGGCATGGTCTGCGTTTTGTCGCACCGTGCTGCTCAGTTGCTCGGTGGAGGCGGCGGTTTCCTGTAGCGCGCTGGCCTGGTGTTCGGTGCGGCTGCTCAGGTCCAGATTGCCCTGGGCGATCTCGGTGCTGGCGTTGGCCACGCTGTCGGAGGTCTGGCGCACACTTGCCACCACGTTGGACAGGCTGGCCTGCATAGCCGCCAGGGCCTGCATCACGGCTGCCACCTCGTCCTTGCCGCTGGTGTCGATGGGCTGGCTCAAGTCGCCATGGGCCACCGCATCCGCCACTTGTCCGGCCCGCTGCAGCGGCCGCGTGATGCCACGCACCAGGGCCACACCAAAGAGTGCGGCAAACAGCACCCCGAGGGCGATCGAGCCAATCACGATCCAGCGGATGGTGCCAAACCGCTGCACGGCAGCGTCGTACTCGTCCCGGGCTTCCTTTTGGGTCAGGGCCAGCAGCGCACCCATGTCGCTGCCTATGGGGTCGTACAGGTCGTCGAACTTGCGCACCACCAACACCCGCGCCGTGGCCACGTCGGCGTCCTTCAGCGCTGCCAGCGCGGGGGCCAGCCCCTCTTTCATGATCTTCTGGCGCTGCTCGCCAATGGCCTGGATGTACTTCTGCCGCTCGGGGCTCATGGCGGTGGCCAGCAAAGCCTCCCAGGCCTGGTCGCTCTTGCCGATGTTGGCCTCTGCCTCTTCAATGGCCTTGGCCACTTTCTCCGGTGCTGGCGACAGCAGCGCGTTGGATACCAACTGCCGATTGCGGGTGGTCAGGTAGCGAAAGTCGGCTACCGCCCGCTGGGCCTGCATGCGGTTCTGGTACATCGACTCCATCGCCGCGTTGGACCTGGCGATGCCAAACAGGCCGATGGCCCCCAGCGCTACGAGCAGGGCAGAGAGCACGCCCACCAGCACCAGCAGTCTCGTGAATATCTTGAAATTTCTCATGCACGGTCCCTCTTGCCGTTTGTGTCACTGAATATTCAGAATACCGTGCGAGGCACCCCCGTTTGGCTTGAAACAGCGCCGAAAACGGTTGATTTCAGGGTAAATCGGGGTGTGTTTTTTGGACGCGTGCGATTGCCGTTTCGGCATCCCTGCGGTGCGCGTACTGGCTCTTCATCAGCGCGTAGAGACGGGGCGCTCAAGACCTATCGGGTTCTGATTGAGGTCAGAATGGGCACATCCACAGTCCTCCATTCAGTACCACGATGTCCGACCTTGACCCTGATGCCCAGCACCATATGCGCCTATTGGTGGACCAGGTTCCGTCGATGCTCGCGTATTGGGACAGCCAACTGATGTGCCGGTTCGCCAATCAGGCCTACGAGCGATGGTTTGGCGTATGCCGCGAGAAGCTGCTGGGCACCTCCATTCGCGATCTGCTGGGCCCGGAGTTGTTCGCGAAAAACGAGCCTTACATTCGCGGAGCGCTGGCGGGCAAACGGCAGATATTCGAGCGGATCGTACCGGGGCCAGGGGGGGTGCAGAGAAACAGCTTGGCGGAGTACATCCCGCATATCGTCGATGGCGTCGTGCAGGGTTTCATGGTGCAGGTCACCGAACTGACCGAGCTGAAGCAAATCCAGGAAGCCCTGCGCCGGGAACAGGAGCAGCGTGCACAGATCGAAAAGCATGCCGCCGAGGTGGAGGTGCTGCTGCGGGAACGCACGGAAATGCTCTACGTTCTTGCCCACGAAGTGAGGCAACCGCTGAACAACGCCTCCGCCGCAATGCAGAGCGCTCAGGCCGAGATGCGTGGTGCGGGCATGGGCGGGGCGTCGGAGCGGGTTGTGCAAGCCCAAGCCGTCATCGGCCAAGTGTTGACCAGCATCGACAACACCCTTGCCGTCGCCTCGCTGCTGGCGCGGCCGGACTCCATTGCGCTGGATGACACGGACATTGACACGTGGATACGCATCGTCATCGCGGATTTGCCCGAAAGCGAACGCAACCGCATCCAGGTGCTCAGGGAGACGACCACACGGACGGTGCTCATGGACATGAGCCTGATGCGACTGGCCCTGCGCAACATCCTGTCAAACGCATTGAAGTTCAGCCCCAAGGGATCGCGGGTGGTGGTGCGGGTGGCTGATTCAGACGAGCCGTTGGCTTTGATCGTGGATGTGACCGACACGGGGCCGGGCTTTTCTTCAGAGCTACGGGACAAACTCTTCACGCGCGGCGCACGAGGCGATCACAAGAATGCTGGTCACGGACTCGGCCTTTACATCGCCCGACAGGTCATGCAGTTGCACGGCAGCACCGTCGAAGTCATAGGCCCGGCAGCTGAAGGGACCACCCTGAGGTTGACCATCCACCAATCGGAGATGAGCGAATAGCGCAGGCGCGCAGTCACATCATGCGCAGCGGAGCGCGAAAAACGTAGCCCACCCCGGATTTGGTTTGTAGGGGCACGGCTCCTGGCGTCGCACGCTCGATGCGCCGACGGAGCCGAAAAATGGTGCCGTTCAGCCCCCCTGATGCCTCAAAGTCTGCAGTTTTGCCCAGTTGGGCGAGCAAGGTCTCGCGGGGCACGACCTCTCCGTTGGCTTTGACGAAGCACTCGATCAGGGTTCGGTCCACATCGCTCAGGTCCACCACGGCACCATCGGGTGCAATCAATTGACCAACGCGTCCGTCCAGCCGCCACATGCTTTGAATGGGATCAATGGCGCTGGCCCGCCGTTGCACGGCTTCTATGGCCAGCGCGACCTGCTCGAAAACCACAGGTTTTGTCAAATACATATCCGCTCCGGCGCGAATGACTTCCTTGAAGGTATCCGCCAAGGCGCGTCCTGAAACGACCAGAACCCCTGCATTGGTGCGCATGCGCAGGACTTTGATCAACTCCGTTCCGTCAATGCCGGGCAGCATCAGGTCGGCAATGTAGAAGTTGAAACCGTAGGGATCTGGGTGCGCGAGGAAGTCGCGACCATCAGCGAACGTACTCACGACGATCCCCTCGCCGCGCAAATAGCCGGCTAGGCCATCCACATACACCTGGTCGTCATCGATCAGGGTCAGGGTTTTGGGGAACATGTATCAAAGGGAGGGAGCGGGAGGGGCAGTTTAACCACAGCGTAGTGCATCGATGAGACGCAATATTTTCTTATTGCAAATAAATTTGCGGTATGCAAACAAATTTGATTCAAAATGTGTTGTCCGTTTTCCGTTGAATCTGTGGCAAGGGCCGTTGGATCAATCAACTCCCTGGTCGAGTAACGAACTACTGCTGTCCCCGCGAAGAGAAAAATGAAAAACCTCTCCATCAAGAAGCTCCTCTCGCTGGCGTTCGGTGCACTTGCACTGCTGGTACTGGTCGTCAGCTTGTTTGCCCTCCACGGGTTGAGCGGTGCCAACGACCGTTTCTCTGGCTATGTACATGGCGCTGCGGAACGCAAGAGCCTGGCCACCGACGTGCGTATTCTCGCCAACCGCCGCGCCATCGGCGTGCGGGACATGGTCCTCGTCAAGAAGGATTCTGACCGCCAGTCAGCCAAGTCCATGGCTGTCAACGCCCATGCACAGCTCCAGGTAACGCTCAAGTCGCTGAACGATGCAGTATCAGGCGCTGCAGACGCCAATGAGCGCGAGCGTGCTCTGGTCAGCGCCATCGGAAAGATTGAATCCCAATATGGCCCCGTGGCAGTGGCTATCGTGGAACTGGCGGCTTCAGGCAAGCATGATGAAGCCGTGGACAAAATGAACAACGAGTGCCGACCGCTGCTGGAGGCGCTGTTGACGGCTGTAGGTGACTACATCCGCTACAGCGACGAACAGGCGAAGCTCAATGTGGAGTCATCTGCCATCGCATATGTCTCCCAACGCACCATGCTGGTTGCCATCAGCGCCTTTGCTGTTTTGCTGGCTGTGATCCTTGGCTGGCGGATTCCTCGGCGTCTGGCGAGCTCGCTCGGCGCGGAGCCGGGTGAACTCAGCGATGTGGCCAAACGGGTGGCCCAAGGGGATCTCAGCCCCGTGCATGGCGCTGATGCCGCACCCAGTGGTAGCGTGTTGGCGTCCATGGGCACCATGCAGGGTCAACTGGTGGGATTGATAGGACAGGTTCGCAGCTCGGCCGATAGCATCGCCACGGCCAGCGCCCAGATCGCGGAGGGCAACAACGATCTCTCGGGGCGCACCGAACAGCAGGCTTCGGCACTCGAAGAGACAGCGGCTTCGATGGAGGAGCTCAGCTCGACCGTCAAACAGAACGCCAACAACGCCTATCAGGCGGACCAGTTGGCTCAGAGTGCCAGCGCTGTCGCCATCGATGGGGGCGCAGTCGTGAGCGAGGTGGTCGCCACCATGAAGGACATCAACGAAAGCTCCAAGAGGATCGCCGACATCATCAGCGTCATTGATGGCATCGCCTTTCAGACCAACATCCTTGCGTTGAATGCTGCTGTTGAAGCGGCGCGTGCGGGCGACCAAGGTCGGGGTTTCGCGGTTGTGGCCGCTGAAGTGCGCAATCTTGCGGGGCGCTCTGCGCAAGCAGCCAAAGAGATCAAGGACCTCATCAGTGCCAGTGTGGAGCGCGTTGAGGCGGGCACGGTTCTTGTGGACAAAGCCGGTGCGACGATGACGGAGGTTGTGGGCTCCATCAAGCGTGTTACGGACATCATGGGAGAAATCAGCTCGGCGAGCAAAGAGCAAAGTGCAGGCGTTGCGCAGATTGGCGACGCGGTGAGCCAGATGGACCAGGCGACCCAGCAGAACGCAGCCCTGGTCGAAGAAAGCGCCGCAGCCGCAGACAGCATGAGGGTGCAGGCGCAACAGTTGGTGGAGGCCGTGGCCGTGTTCAAGCTGTCTGACCAACGCGCAAGTGTTGCTGGCCCAAGCATCGCCACCGCACAAGCCCGAACTGTATTGGGCTCCTCGGTCAAGAAGACGTCGCACTCGGTAAAACCCGCGTTGGCCCGTACCGTCCGGCTAGGGACAACGCCCAAAACGGAAAACGGCTGGAAATAGGCCCTGGAGCAATAGTACCCAGTGCCCAGAAATGCAGGAATGACTGAGACGGGACCAGCGACCGGGGGCAGCGTTTGCTATCAGGCGTTGGGTAGTTAGCGCAATCAGAAGGATCATGCTCCGTTCAGGCTCGCAGTGGGCGACTTGGTGGCGAATGCCGTTGTGCTGGTGGGGGCCGTGTTTGTCAGTGGATCACTTTTGCTGCCTGCAATTTTGACAAACCGGAAATCCCATGCTCAAGCGCATCAGCACCGAAAATCTCAGGCAGGGCATGTATGTGCATGACTTCTGCGGTTCCTGGATGGATCATCCGTTCTGGCGTGCCAAATTTGTGCTCAAAGATCCCAAGGACCTGGCCCGAATCCAGGCGGCCGCCATTGAAGAGGTGTGGATCGACACCTCCAAGGGGTTGGACGTTGCGGCCGGTGTGCGCTCCGTATCCCGCGCAGAGGCCGACTTCCAAGTGGACACTGATTTCGGCATGCTCGACAGCCTGCCTTCGCTAGTGCTTGACCCTCCTCGAAAGCCGCCACCGGCGCGCCGCGAGCGCGACCGGGCGCCTGCATCCATGCACAGCGAATTGCAGGCAGCGGCTTCGATTTGTGTGGAGTCCAAGCAGGCAGTTGCCTCCATGTTCCGCGAAGCGCGCATGGGCAAGGCCGTGAATTCTGAAAATGCCCGCAGCCTGGTGGAGGAAATATCCGACTCGGTCACGCGCAACCCTGGCGCACTGATCAGCCTGGCGCGGCTCAAGACGGCGGATGACTACACCTACATGCATTCGGTGGCGGTGTGCGCCCTGATGGTGGCGCTTGCCAAGCAAATCCACCTCAATGAAGAGCACACCCGCAGCGCTGGCATGGCGGGTCTGTTGCATGACTTGGGAAAAGCCGCTATTCCACTGGCCGTGCTCAACAAGCCCGGCAAACTCACCGACACCGAGTTCGTCGTTGTTCAGAGCCATCCGGTTGAGGGCTACAAGATGCTCAAGGAAGGCGGAAATGTGGAAGACGCGGTGCTGGATGCCTGCCTCCACCACCACGAAAAGATGGACGGTACAGGCTACCCTGACAAGCTGAAGGGCGATGAGATCAGTCTCATTGCACGCATGACGGCGATTTGCGACGTCTATGACGCCATCACATCCGACCGACCTTACAAGCGAGGATGGGACCCTTCAGAGTCACTGCGCCGCATGGCCGAGTGGACCAAGGGCCACTTCGACCCCCAGCTGTTCCAGGCTTTCGTCAAGAGTATCGGTATCTACCCGGTGGGCTCGCTGGTGCGGCTGACTTCCGGGCGAATTGGCGTGGTGACTGAACAGGGACGGCAATCGCTGACCACGCCCAAGGTGAACGTCTTCTTTTCGAGCAAGTCGGCTTTGCGCATTCCTCCCGTCATCGTCGATCTGGCAGATCCAGGCTGCACCGAGAAGATCGTGGCGCGCGAAGACCCCGACAAATGGAAATTCCCAGACCTGCACGAAATGTGGTCTGGTACGCCTGCAGTTTGAGGGGCAGCACGCCCTGGCGCCTGTTTGGGCAAGTCCATCAAGATCGGGGCTTTCGTCCGCATGTTTGCCGCAGCCCGAGGTGCAAATTCTGCGGTGTTGGGGGGCTGCAGTGCAATGGTGCGAGCTGGGGGCCCAGAGACATGGCACCTCCTTGCCGACCAAGCGACGCAGGCCATTCGCGGGAGAGAAACCTTCACAGGTCTGCCGTGTGATCCCGGGCCTATAGCGCAGCCCGGCACCACCGGATGAGAAACTTTCTCCCATCAAGAAATCAATCAAATCGGGCTCTGGCGCTTTCTGTAAAAGCGCTAGCAGCTATCAATCTGATACTAATTGCCGCCAATCAACGCGGCAAACACCCCGCAAACCCCTTCGGCCCCGCCGCATTCACATCTGGCAGCGTCAGTGCCTCCAGCCGGTCGTTTTGCCCCGGTACCTTGGTCAGCCGCTGTCCGTTCTGCCAGCGCCACTTCGTGCCGTCAAAGCTGTAGATGAAGGTGTGGGTGCGGTTGGAGAGCAGGTGCGCCGGGGTCAGGGTGATGGACTGGGCGGCGGCTTCGGTGGTGGCGGTGGCCTGGGCCTCGTTGTCTTTGATGACGATCTTGCCCACGTAGGGGGTCACGGCTGATTCGGTGCGGGTGACCTCGGGCTGTACCAGGGCGGGGCTGTATCCGGTCTTGATCCATTCGCCGCTGCCCCCGGGGCGCACATGGGGCTCGCGCGCAGCAAGGGCCTGGGTGCACGCTGCTGCCAGCGCGTCAAAACCTGTCTGCGCGGGGCCGCTGGCTTCGGGCTTTTTGCACCCCAGCAGGGGCAGGGTCAGCGTAGCGGCCATTAGAAGGAGAGCAGAGCGCAGGGGCGATGGCATGTTCATCAAGGCGATGGGGCGGTGGTGTGGAGGGCACGCGATGTGAAGGGGGAAAGCTCCCAGCCTCCTCTATCGACGGTGGGGCATTGTGTGCCGCTGCGCAGGGTGGGGCTTGATGGAAGTCAATTCGCCAATCAATTCTGCGCGTCCTTCGGCATCAAAGCGGCTGCATCGCCCTGGTACCAGCGCGCCTGGGCGGTGGGGTCTTTCAGGGCGGCCAGCACGGCGGCGTTCAGCTCGTGGGCGCTGGCGGGCAGGGGCTGGTCGCGGTAGGCCAGGGCGGTGCCTGCCATCAGGGCCTCGGCATCCACCAGCAGGCGCAGGTTTTGGGGGATGGTGGGGGATTGTTCTGCGCAGTGCGGGGCCGACAGCGAGTGTGCCTTGCGGCAGGCGGCGGGGCGCACGGGGTAGATGCTGCAGCGCTCATCCACGAGAAAGCTGCAGGCCTGGCGTGCTGGGTTGGTAGGGTTGAGCGCGGCGGTGGTCACATGCCGGTGCAGAGCGCTGAGGGCATCGGCCAGTGCCTCTGCGGGCTGGGCACGCAGGTGCTTGGCGATGTGGAAGACCTCGGGCTCGGTCGCTTCGACCCGCAGGTGGCAGCAGTGGGCGCAACCGGCCTGGCAGGCGGGCTGGGGGACGGTGGCGCGGGCCTGCTCGGCCACGGTGTCCAGCCCCCGGTGCAGTTGCGCGATGAAGGCCACGGCGCCATCCGCACCATCGGCGCCCTGGGCCTGCCGCAGCGCCTGCGCTGCCCGCTGTCGCACGCGGGCGATGGATTGCAGGAAGGCGGAGCGCTCGTCGTCGGTCAGCATGGGCGGTTGGCGGGAGTGGGGGAAGGTGGCTGTGCCTCGCACCTTAGCGTGTTTGCCACCACGCGGGCAGCAGGCTGCGCACCTGGGCCTGTGCAAAGCGCTCGTCCATCAGGTGCACCACGCCCTCGTCGCTGGGCGTGCGGATCACGCGGCCAGCGGCCTGCACCACCTTTTGCAGACCGGGGTAGAGGTAGGTGTAGTCATAGCCCGCGCCAAACAGCGCCTGCATGCGCTCGCGGATCTGCTCGTTGACAGGGTTGACCTGCGGCAGGCCCAGCGTGGCAACGAACGCGCCTATCAGCCGCTGGCCCGGCAGGTCGATGCCCTCGGCAAACGCGCCGCCCAGCACGGCAAAGGCAATGCCCTGGCTGGTGTCGGTGAAGCGGGCCAGAAACTCGCGCTGCTCGCCTTCGAGCATGCGGCGCGACTGGCACCAGTGCGGCACGTCGGGGTGTTGCTGCGCAAACAATGCGGCGGCCTGCTGCAGGTAGTCATAGCTACTGAAAAACGCCAGGTAGTTGCCGGGCCGCGCACGAAACTGCTGCGCCATCAGCGCCGCAATCGGTGCCAGCGACGCAGCGCGGTGCGGGTAGCGCGTGGAAATGTGGCGCGCCACCTGCACCTGCAGCTGGTGCGCGGCAAAGGGCGATTCCACGTCCACCCACACATGGCCGTCGGGCAGGCCCAGCAGGTCGGCGTAGTAGCGCGCAGGCTGCAGCGTGGCCGAGAACAAGGTGCTGGTGTGTGCAACTGTGATGCGGGGTTGCAGAAAGGGCGCGGGCACCAAGTTGCGGATGCAGACCACGGAATCGCCGGGTTTAGCGGCCCGCTGGTGGGGGCCTGACGAAGTTTGGGTGATGTCCACCATCGAATGCGCATCGAGCAGGTCGGCCATGCGCTGCAGGTGGAGGGCATCGAAGTAGAACGTTTGCAGCGCGCCGTCTGGCTCCGTGGGGTGATCGGTAAAGTGTTCGGTGAGCGTAGTGGTGCACTGCTGCAGCGCGGCCAGCAGCTTGTCGGGGAAGGCTTCGAGCACCGTGTACGGGGCCGGGTGCGCCTTGTCCAGCGCCACCCAGGCGCGGCGCACCTTGTCCAGCGCCTTTTTCACCGGCGCATGCTGCGCAGCGGTGTGGCTGCTGCGGGCCTGGGCCAAGGCGGCGGGGTGCAGCTCGGCCGTGAACATCTTGCGGCCGCGCTCCACCAGGTTGTGCGCCTCGTCCACCAGCAGCGCCGTGCGCCACTGGTTGGCCTGGGCCAGGCCGTGCAGCAGGCCGCCCAGGTCAAAGTAGTAGTTGTAGTCGCCCACCACCACGTCGGCCCAGCGGGCCAGCTCCTGGCTCAGGTAGTAGGGGCAGACATCGTGCTGCAGGGCTACCTCACGCACGCGGGCTTGTTGCAAAGCGGTGACGGTTTTTCCTTCGATGGTGGTGGCCACCGCAGCGGCGCGTGCAGCAGGCAGCCGGTCGTAAAAGCCCCGGGCCAGCGGGCAGGATTCGCCGTGGCAGGCCTTGTCTGGGTGTTCGCACGCCTTGTCGCGCGCCACCAGCTCTAGCACACGCAGGGGCAGCGCCGGTGCGCTGTCGGCCAGGCGCGCCAGCGCATCCAGCGCCATCTGCCGCCCCGAGGTTTTGGCGGCCAGAAAGAACACCTTGTCGATGCGCTGCGCAGGCGCAGCCTTGAGCAGTGGGAACAGCGTGCCCATGGTCTTGCCAATGCCCGTGGGCGCCTGGGCCAGCAGGCAGCGGCCCGCCACTGCCGTCTTGTACACGGCCTCGGCCAGCGGGCGCTGGCCGGTGCGAAAGTCGCCAAACGGAAATGCCAAGGTGGTCAGTGCCGCGTCGCGTGCGGCACGGTGGGCCACCTGCTGTTCGGCCCAGGCAATGAAGCGCTGGCACTGGGCCTCGAAGTGCTGGCGCAGGTCGTCGGCGTTGCAGCGTTCGGTGAACACCGTCTCTTGTTGCGTGCCCACGTCCAGGTAGACGAGTGCCACGTCGATGTGCGCCAGCTGCTCCTGCTCGCACAGCAGCCAGCCATACACCTTGGCCTGCGCCCAGTGCAGGTGGCGGTGCGATGCGGGTTGGCGGTCCAGCCGCCCTTTGAAGGTCTTGACCTCGTCGATGCGCTGCTGCGCGGGGTCGTAGCCATCGGCCCGGCCGCGCACGCGCAGGCTTTGGTAACTGCCGCTCAGTGCCACCTCGGCGCGGTAGTCTGCACCCCGGCGCGACGCTGCCACCGCATGACCCGCCATGCCTTCCAGCGCGGTGGGTACGGGCGTAAAGCGCAGGTCCAGGTCGCCCTGCTTGGCGGTGAACTCGCACAGTTCGCGCACCGCCACGGTGTAGGTCATGGTGGGGTGGTCGGGGTGTCGGTGGCGGGAGGAGCAGGCTCGCCCAAATGGGTCTGAGCCATGTCATCATCGTTGCGCAGCGGCGTGGCCTTGCAAAGTGCCATCCACACCGCAAAGGGCAGCGTGCAGCGGTTGTGCCGCGCGGGGCGCAGCAGCTCAAAGCGCCCGTCCTCCACGCTGCCGTGCAATACCCAAATGCCGAAGTGCTCAGGGATCTCGTTGGGCTCGGCTATGCCTGCCGGGAAGACGTAGTAGCACTCCTCGCACAACCACTGATAGGCCTGCCGCTTGGCATCGTGCCGCAGGTCCGACAGCAGGTCGGCCCGGCTGGCCTTCACCTCATGCACCATGGGCTGCAGGTAGGCGGGCACAGAGGTGTTGCGCACCGAGAAAAGATCAGGCCGGGCCATGCGCCACACGTTGGCGGCGGCGCGGGCAGCGGGGGCGTGGTCATCCTCGGCCCACAGCGGCGCCACGGCGGGCGCGGTGTTGGTGGGTGCATCGGCCGTGGCCGCAGGCAGCAGCACATCCCCCATCGGCACGGTGTCGATCACCGCGCGCAGTGACAGTTCGGTCCATACGATGCGCCCCGAAGCCAGCAACTGCGCTGCAAACTTCTGCCCCAGCCGGTCGTGCAGGCTCAGCGCCCGCACGCCACGCTGGCGGGCCTGCGCCAGGGTGCGGATGCCTTCGTCGGTGAGGCGCAGGGATTCGTAACCATCGGCCGCAATGTGCAGACTGATGAGGCCCGCAGCCAGCAGGTCAATCTCCAGCCCATCCTTGCACGGCCAGCCTGCCGAGCGCCAGATCTGCATCAGGCGGGTGCGGTGAAAGCGGGTGATCGGGGTGGAGGGCGGGGAGTCCGAAGTGGGGGAGGGCAGCGCCGTCATGGCAGGGTGGGTGGGCTGGCGTCACACTGATTTTAATCACAGTGTCTGGGAGGGACTGTTTTTTGGACAAGGGTAGAACAGGGTTGCAGAGGAGTTGGGGGTGTGATCGGCACCTGGCGCAATATGGGTGGGTGCTAACAGCTATTGAAATGTGAGCATCCCCACGGTGACATTCCGAGGGAGAAGCAATGAGTCACCAGGGGCCTGAATGAGGACGCTCCTGCCCGCCATTGGGCTAACAACCGGAAGTTGTTGTCGCGTGGCCGTCTATGCCGCAGGAAAATTGGAAGCGGTTGCGTGAGGCTAAAACGTAGCGTTTGTGGCCGGTCAGATTTCTGACGCTGATAGCAGACTCCCGGGCAACTGCAATCCTTATCCCATACCTTGCCAACGTCCTCTGCTCACCGGCTCCCAATCTGCGGATGCGCCCCCAGCAGCGCATTGGCCAGCGCGCTCACGCTGGGCAGTTCACTGCCTGCCGGTGTCATGCAAACGAGCAGCTTTCTCCGAGACCAAGCATCAGATAGCCCTAGGATCTGGGTGCCTGACTTGGCAAAGCGCACAGCCGCGCTTTCGGACATCACCGCCACCCCCACGCCTTCGGCTACCAATTGCGCGACAGTGTCAAATCCGCCCAGACGCACCCGATGGCGCGGGACCCGGCCACTGCGACTGGCCTGGGCTGCCAGAAAGCGGCTGAGTCCACTCTCCCGGGCCAAACCCACAAAGGGATGCTCTAGCAATTCGCCATATGCCACGGAGCGGCGGCGGCCCAAAGACCAGCGCTTTGGCAAGAGTGCCACCAGACGGTCATCGACCCATGGCTGCACAAGCAGCCCAGAGGTGTCGACGTAATCGGCGACGATGCCCAGGTCGGCGGTGCCACGGCGCAATGCCTCTACAACCGCCTCGCTCGAAAGCTCTTGCACATCCACATCAAGATCAGGGGTCTTCACCAAGAATTGGCCAATCGTGCGCGGAAGGCTCTCGGACATGGCGGCTGTGTTGCACAGCAGCCGAACGGTCCCGCGCAATCCATGACCAAAGCTCGCCATCTCTACATGCAGCGATTCGAGCTCAGCCAGCACGCGGTTGGCATGGCGCAGCAGAGCGCGTCCCGCATCGGTGGGTATTGCGCCCGACTTGGACCGCTCCAACAACCGCGAACCGGTCGCGTCTTCAAGACCCTTGAGGCGAGCGCTGGCCGCAGCCAACGACAGATTCACGGACGAAGCAGCGGCAGTGATGGTTCCATGCTCCATCACGGCGGCAAAGAGGTGCAGGTCAAACGGATCAACGCGGTAATCCGTGGTGCGGCGCTTAGGGGTACTCATGACCGCCATCCTACGGAATATGCGAAGGATCTGTTCACTGCTATCCGATGGACAGCACTTGGGCCATGCACACACCATAGGGCATGGACATATTGCAGCTCTTGATGGTGGTCGTTGTTTTCGTTCTGGCCGGTGGTGTGAAGGGCGTCACCGGCATGGGGCTGCCTACAGTGGCCGTGAGCTTGCTCGGGCTGTGGATGCCCCCGGTGCAAGCGGCCGCACTGTTGGTCATACCCTCGCTGGCAACCAATATCGCGCAATGCCGTGGCCCTCACCTGCGCTCACTGGTATCCCGGCTGTGGCCTGGTTGGCTGGCAATCGCGATCGTGACTGTGAGCGCGCCCGGTCTGGGGGACGCCGTTTCCGCACAAACGACCAAGGGCTGGCTGGGCGGGATTCTCATGGCCTATGGCATCTGGGGCTTGTGGCGACCTCAGCTGCCCGATCTTTCACTCACCAGCAAATGGCTCAGCCTGCCGACCGGCGCGGCCACTGGGTTCGTGACGGCACTCACGGCCGTCTTCGTATTGCCCTGGGTTCCCTACTTGCAGACGCTGCGGCTGGGCAAGGACGAGATGGTGCAAGCGCTGGGCCTTTCATTCACCGTGGCCACTCTGTCGCTCGCTGTGAAAGTGCAGATGTCCGCCCCTTTGGGGTTGATCTCGTCGTCTGTTGCTATTGCAGTCGGTGGAGCATTGATCGGCGCATTGAGCGGGCTCAAGCTTGGTGAGCTGCTACGTAGCCGCCTTGTCGGTCCCGTCTTCCAGAAGGCACTTTTTATGGTGTTCCTCGGATTGGGTGCAGCCAACCTGATCCAGGCACACTGACACAGCATGAGCGGACAAAAGGAGTTGCTTGAAGCTGCAGCCTTGTTAGAGCGGGCTTACCGGCTGGCACATGTGTTGCAAGGCGGAGATTTGCTTGAAATCGGAAGCAGACAGTTTGTTGCAGATGAGCTTGTCGAGGTGCTTGACGAAGCTCGTGTGGCGCTTTTTACCGCCTGTGATTTGCCCAAGCCGCTCTGACTTTCTCTAAGCTGGAATGAGTCTTCCAAGCACCTAGCAAGCGTTCGAAAGATGAAACTGGGCGACTGCTCCTGGCCTATTGATCTGGCGCATCCATTCATGAGCCCCGTTCGAGCCGAGGCTGCCGAAGCCCTGGGCAAGCTGAGGTACAGCGCCATCGATACTCTGGAGTAAACCGCGCCGCATCAATAACAAGGCGCCCAATCCCCTCACCACTCCGCAAAGCTCCCATCCCGGTGCCGCCACACCGGGTTCCTCCACCGGTGCCCCTCCTGCGCCCGCTCGCGCACATAGTCTTCGTTCACCTCAATCCCTAGCCCGGGCCCGGTGGGGATGGCCACCATGCCATCCTGGTACGCAAACACCTCGGGGTTGGACACATAGTCCATCAAGTCGTTGGCCTGGTTGTAGTGGATGCCCAGGCTCTGCTCCTGGATGAAGGCGTTGTAGCAAACCGCGTCCAGCTGCAGGTTGGCCGCCAAGGCAATGGGCCCCAGCGGGCAGTGCAGGGCCAGGGCTACGTCGTAGGCCTCGGCCATGCTGGCGATCTTGCGGGTCTCGGTGATGCCGCCTGCGTGCGAGGGGTCGGGCTGGATGATGTCCGCATAGCCGCCTTGCAGCACGCGCTTGAAGTCCCAGCGCGAGTACAGGCGCTCGCCCAGGGCGATGGGGGTGGACGAGATGCGGGCAATCTCCTTCAGCGCCTCTTCGTGTTCGCTCAGTACGGGCTCTTCGATGAACATGAGCTTGTAGGGCTCCAGCTCCTTGACCAGCACCTTGGCCATGGGGCGGTGCACGCGGCCGTGAAAGTCCACGCCAATGCCGACGTTCGGGCCCACGGCCTCGCGCACGGCGGCCACGTTCTGCAGGCAGCGCTCCACCTTGTCGTAGCTGTCCACGTACTGCACCTCTTCAGTGCCGTTCATCTTCACGGCCGTGAAGCCGCGCGCCACGGCGGCCTGGGCAGCGGCGGCGGTCTCGCTGGGGCGGTCTCCGCCAATCCAGCTGTAGACCTTGATGTGGCTGCGCACATTGCCGCCCAGCAGTTCGGACACGGGCACGCCCAGCGCCTTGCCCTTGATGTCCCACAGCGCCTGGTCGATGCCGGCCAGCGCGCTCATGTGCACGCCGCCGCCCCGGTAGAAGCCGCCCCGGTACAGCACGGTCCAATGGTCTTCGATGTGGCGTGGGTCCTTGCCGACGAGGTAGTCTGCCAGCTCATCGACCGCAGCGGCCACGGTGTGCGCGCGGCCCTCCAGCACGGGCTCGCCCCAGCCAGTGATGCCTTCGTCCGTTTCGATTTTGAGGAAGCACCAGCGCGGCGGGACGATGAACGTGGTGAGTCGGGTGATCTTCATGGGGGATGGGCAGTCGGTTCAGAAGTGCTGGGTTGTCTGGAACGAGTAGGGGGCGGTTCAGGCCGTGGCGGGCGCTGTGCCAAAGGATGCCTGCCAGGCCCGCGCAAACGCTGCAGCCTTGTGCGCGACTTCGGGAGCCTGGTCGCCGGGTCGGTACAGGGCCGAGCCCAGGCCAAAGCCGCTGGCGCCCGCTGCCGCATAGGGGGCAATGCTCTCGGGCACGATGCCGCCCACGGGCACCAGTGCCATGGGCGGCGTGATGACGGCGCGCCAGGCCTTGAGCACATGGGGCGGCAGCGCCTCGGCCGGGAAGAGCTTGAGCATATTGGCCCCGGCGGCCAGCGCGGCATAGGCCTCGGTCAGCGTGGCCACGCCGGGCGCGCAGGCCATGCCGGCGGCGCGTGCGGCGCGGATCACGTCGGGGTCGCTGTGGGGCATGACGATGATCTGCCCACCGGCTGCGGCCACGTCGGCCACGGCATCGATGGAGAGCACGGTGCCTGCGCCCACTAGGCAGTCGGCAGGCAGTGCATAGCGCAGCGCGCGGATGCTGGCCAGCGGCTCTGGGGAGTTGAGCGGCACTTCGATGATGCGAAACCCTGCGTCGTACAGCGCGTGGCCGATGGCCACCACCTCGTGCGGCTGCACGCCGCGCAGGATGGCGATGAGCCCGCAGCGCTGCAGGATGTGGAACAGGGCTTTGTCGATGGGGTTCATGCAGCCAGACTCCCGGCGGTGAAGGGGTGTGAGGGGGCGGGTGCGGGCGCAACGACCAGCCCTGCCGCCAATGCGATCTGCCACAGCCCGGTGGCCGTGGCTTGCGTGGCGATGGTGGGGGCGGCAAAGCCGTAGGCCTGCATTGCGACGGCGTAGCGGCGGCACAGGTCGGGCTCGCCGCACAGCACCAGCGTTGGTGGTGTTGTCGGGGTTTGATCCTGTGCGCGGCTCAGGCTCGCCACCTCATGCCCGATCAGCAGGCCGGAGAGGTAGTCCGCTTGCGCGGTAGGCGCCAGTGTTCCGGTCAGCCCCAGCGTGCGTGTGCTGAAAATGTGCGAGAGCAGTCCCAGCGCGGCATCGCTGCCCCGCGCCACCTCTAGCCCGCGCGCAAAGGCATCGTCGTCGGGGGCCGCTGCAGCCTGCATGGTCTTGCTCAGAATGGTGTGTCCGCGCAGCGCAGCAAACACCTCGCCGGTCATGAAGGTGTGAAACTGTTCGATGCAGCCTTGCCGTGCCAGCACCCATTTGCTGTGGGTGCCGGGCAGGCCGATGAGCACGGGCGCATCCGCAGGCAGCGCAAGGCCCGCCAGCACGCCCAGCACCTGGGTTTCTTCGCCGCGCATCACGTTGGGCAGTGCACCCTTCTGCAAGAGGCCCGGCACGATGTGCAGCGGCGGGCCGTTGCGCCGCTCCACCAGCGTCAGGCCCCGCGCCAGTGCATCGAGCGAGGTGGGCGTTGGCAGGTACTTGGCCTCGCGCCAGCCCTGGGCGCTGCCCACCATGCCGCAGGCCAGCAGGGGCAGGCCAGGTGTGGCGGCCAGCCAGTCGCCGCAGGTGTCTTGCAGTGCGCGTTCAAATGCGGCGCTGGGTTCGCCGTCTGCCACGCTTGCAGTGGCGGGGGGCAGGTTCATGATGCCCCAGGGGCGGTGCCGCGTCTCCAGCACCTCGCCATGCGCGCCCATGCGGAAGGCGCGCAATGCGCTGGTGCCCCAGTCCAGGGCGATAAGGCCCGCCTCGGCGGGCACCAGATAACGTGCAGGCGCCATGGGTGTCCTGATTAACGTGCCCAGCGCAGAACGAGCGGGTCAAGCCGCCGTGCGATGTCGATCAGGCCGCGCCGCACTTCGGGGTGCATGGCCGGGAAGGGGTGGCGGCCTGCCTCGCAGGTGATCACGCCACCTTCCTTCATGAGTGCCTTGGCTGTGAGGATGCCGCCCTGGCGGTTTTCGTGGTTGATGAGGGGCAACCAGCGCTGGTAGAGCGCAAACGCCTGGTCCATGTCGCCCTGGCGGTGCGCCTCGATGATGGGGCGAATGCCGTCGGGGAACGCACCGCCCGTCATCGCGCCCGTGGCGCCGGCATCCAGGTCAGCCAGCAAGGTGATGGCCTCTTCGCCGTCCCACGGGCCTTCGATGGCGTCTCCACCCAGGCGGATCAGCTCGCGCAGCTTGCTGGCGGCACCGGGCACTTCGATCTTGAAGTAGGCCAGGTTCTCGATCTCCTGCGCCATGCGGGCCAGGAAGGGGGCCGACAGCACGGTGCCGCTGGCGGGCGCGTCCTGCACCATGATCGGGATGCGGATCGCATCCGACACACGGGCATAGAACTCGTAAATCTGCGCTTCCGGAACGCGGAAGGTGGCGCCGTGGTAGGGCGGCATGATCATCACCATGGCCGCGCCCATGTCCTGCGCGGCGCGGCTGCGCTCGGCGCACACGCGGGTGCCGTAGTGGGTAGTCGTCACGATGACGGGCACCCGGCCTGCCACGTGCTCCAGCGATGTGCGGGTGAGGACTTCGCGCTCGGCATCCGACAGCGAGAACTGCTCGGAGAAGTTGGCCAGGATGCAGACGCCATCGACGCCCGCATCGATCATGAAGTCAAGGCAACGCTTCTGGCTGTCGAGGTCGAGCGTGCCGTCTTCATGGAAGGTGGTGGGCACCACGGGGAAGATGCCTCGGTAGCGAGGGTTCTGGAGGGAATGGGTGGCGGGCATGGCGGGCATGGGTAAAAAATTGAGTGAAATGAGGCTCTGTCGCCTGTCCATTAATCGCTGATAGCTATCAAATGTGTAGCATTTTTCTGTGGCTGACGAGGCAAAGGCGCCAAGCGACTTCGGGGGCGTCCTTCAATGAGAGTGACGCGGGACCGCCGCACCACGGCAACCCACCAGAAAGTCAAAGTCGCAACCATCGTCTGCCTGCAGTACGTGGTCCACATACAGGCGTTGGTAGCCGCCGCGTCCGCCGTTGTCCGCGCCAGCCAATGCGGCCAGGCGTGCTGCCAGTTCCTCGTCGCTGATGTCCAGGTGCAGGCGGCCGTTCTCGCAGTCCAGCTCGATGAAGTCGCCATCGCGCACGGCAGCCAGCGGGCCACCGGCTGCCGCCTCGGGCGCCACGTGCAGCACCACGGTGCCGTAGGCGGTGCCGCTCATGCGGGCGTCGGAGATGCGCACCATGTCCTTCACGCCCTGGCGCAGCAGCTTGGGCGGCAGGCCCATGTTGCCCACCTCGGCCATGCCGGGGTAGCCCTTGGGGCCGCAGTTCTTGAGCACCATCACGCAGCTGGCGTCGATGTCCAGGTTTTCATCGACGATGCGCTCCTTGTAGTGCTCCAGGTTCTCGAACACCACGGCGCGGCCCCGGTGCTTGAGCAGTTCGGGCGAGGCGGCGGAGGGCTTGAGCACCGCGCCACGCGGCGCCAGGTTGCCGCGCAATATGCAGATGCCACCGTCGGCAATCAGCGGGTTGCTGATCGGGCGGATCACCTCGTCGTTGTATTGCGGGGCTTCGCGCACGTTGTCCCACAGGCTCTTGCCGTTGACGGTGAGGGCGTTGGGGTGGGGCAGCAGGCCGTTCTCGCCCAGGCGGCGCAGCACGGCGGGCAGGCCGCCCGCGTAGTAGAACTCTTCCATCAGGAAGCGGCCCGAGGGCTGCAGGTCCACCAGCGTGGGCGTGCCACGGCCGATGCGGGTCCAGTCCTCCAGGTCCAGCTGCACGCCGATGCGGCCCGCGATGGCTTTCAAATGAATGACAGCGTTGGTCGAGCCGCCGATGGCGGCGTTGGTGCGGATGGCGTTCTCGAAGGCTTCGCGCGTGAGAATTTTGGAGAGCGTGAGCCCTTCGTGCGCCATCTCCACAATGCGCTTGCCCGACATGTGGGCCAGCACATAGCGGCGCGAGTCAACCGCCGGGATGGCTGCGTTGTGCGGGAGCGATGTGCCCAGCGACTCGGCCATGCAGGCCATGGTGCTGGCCGTGCCCATGGTGTTGCAGGTGCCGGCAGAGCGTGACATGCCGGCCTCGGCCGCGAAGAACTGGTGTTCGTTGATCTCGCCCGCCTTCAGTGACTCGTGCAGGCGCCACACGGCCGTGCCCGAGCCGATGTCCTTGCCGTCGAGCTTGCCGTTGAGCATGGGCCCGCCCGTGACCACGATGGCAGGCACATCGCAGCTGGCCGCGCCCATCAGCAGCGCAGGCGTGGTCTTGTCGCAGCCCACCAGCAGCACCACCGCGTCGATGGGGTTGCCGCGAATGGCCTCTTCCACGTCCATGCTGGCCAGGTTGCGCGTGAGCATGGCCGTGGGCCGCAGGTTGGATTCGCCGTTGGAGAACACCGGGAACTCGACCGGGAAGCCACCCGCCTCGTAAATGCCGCGTTTCACATGCTCAGCAATCTTGCGAAAGTGAGCATTGCACGGGGTCAGCTCGGACCAGGTGTTGCAGATGCCGATCACGGGGCGGCCGTCGAACGCATGGTCGGGGATGCCCTGGTTCTTCATCCAGCTGCGGTACATGAAGCCGTTTTTGTCGGCCGTGCCGAACCATTCGGCGGAGCGGAGTTTGCGCTTGGGGGTGGTCATGGTGGGGTGCGAGAGAAAGAGGAGAAATGAAGAGTCAACGGGCTTTGCCCGAGCGGCGCGAAAGCAGCCGCTGCAGCAGACAGAAAGCGAACAGCAGCACACCAACGACGATGCGTGTCCACCAGGAGCTGAGCGTGCCGTCGAAGGAAATCAGGGTCTGGATGATTCCGAGCATGAGCACGCCAAACAGCGTGCCCGCCACATAGCCCACGCCACCCGTGAGCAGCGTGCCGCCAATGACCACGGCGGCAATCGCGTCCAGCTCCATGCCCACGGCGTGCAGGCCATAGCCCGACAGCATGTAGAACGTGAACACCACGCCCGCCAGCGCTGAGCAAAAGCCCGAGAGCGTGTAGACGCCAATGAGCGTGCGGCGCACCGGCAGGCCCATGAGCACAGCCGAGTGCTCGCTGCCGCCCACCGCATACACGCTGCGGCCAAACGGCGTGCAGTGCGCCACGAACAGGGCCACCATCAGCACGGCGATGGCGATGAGCGCCCCCAGCGAAAGGGATGCGCCTTCCCACAGCGGCAGTCGCCATTGCGCCAGCTCCGAATAGCCTTCGTGTGTGATGCTGATGGAGTCGATGCTGATGAGGTAGCACAGCCCGCGCGCCAGGAACATGCCCGCCAGCGTGACGATGAAGGGCTGCAGCCGAAAGCGCTCGATGAGGAAACCCATGAACGCGCCAAATGCTGTGCCCATCAGCAGCACCAGCGGGATGGCGACCATAGGGTTCCAGCCCCGGTGTTCCACCAGCGCGGCCAGCACCATGGTGGTCAGCGCCACCACCGAGCCCACCGAGAGGTCGATGCCGCCCGACAGGATCACGAACGTCATGCCCACCGCCACGATGATGAGGAAGGCGTTGTCGATCAGCAGGTTGAGGAACACCTGGGCCGAGAAGAACCCGGTGTACAGCACCGAACCCAGTGTGGCCATGGCCACGAACAGCGAGATGGTGGCTGCCAGCGGCAGGTACTTGGGGTTGAACCGCGCGCGCGCGGCCGTGGCCTGTGGGGCAGGGTGGTTCACGGTGCCGAAGCCTGCGGTTTTGGGTACGGCGCTCATTGCAAAGCTCCCGCGCCGGGGCGACGTGCCAGGGCGCCCACTTGCGCCCGGAACTCGGGCGACTGCAGCAGCATCACGATGAACACCACCACGGCCTTCACCACCAGGTTGATCTCGGGCGGCACGCCGAGCGAATAGATGGCGTAGGTCAGCGTCTGGATGATGAGTGCGCCAATCACGCTGCCCACCAGGCTGAAGCGGCCGCCCGTGAGGGCGGTGCCACCCAGCGTGACGGCCAGGATGGCGTCCAGCTCCAGCAGCTGCCCGGCGTTGTTGCCATCCGCGCTCTTCACGTTGGAGCTGATGAGCAGCCCCGCAATGCCCGCGCACACGCCGCAGAACACATAGGCCGCCACGATAAGCCGCCCCGCCTGCACACCCGCCACCCGCGCCGCCGTGGGGTTGATGCCCACTGCCTGGATGAACAGGCCCAGCGCAGTGCGCGTGATGGCGAGGTACAGCACCACGAAGACTGCGGCCACTACGAACACAGAGAACGGCAGCCCTGCCAAGTACCCGCCGCCCATGAAGAAGTAGGGCGTGTAGTAGATGGTGATGATCTGCCCGTCGGTGATGAGTTGGGCAATGCCCCGGCCTGCCACCATGAGGATCAGCGTGGCGATGATGGGCTGCATGCCCACCTTTGCCACCAGCACGCCGTTCCACAAGCCGCACAGCAGTGCCACGCCGATGGCGCCCAGGATGGCGACGGGCAGTGGAAACCGGCTCTCGGTGCCCGACACCGAGCCGCCGATCAGCCACGCTGCCACGGCCGCTGCAATGGCCACCGTCGCGCCCACCGAAATATCGATGCCGCGCGTTGCGATCACCAGCGTCATGCCCAGCGAAACCAGCACCAGCGGTGCGGCGCGGTTCAGTATGTCGATGAGGCTGCCGTACAGGTGGCCGTCGCGCCATTCAATGTGCAGGAAGCTGCTGTTGAACACCGTGTTCACGATGAGCAGCAGTGCCAGCGTGATCAGTGGCCAAGCAAGGCGATGGCGCAGCAGCGCGGAAACAGCGAAGGAGGTGCTACGTTCAGACATACAGGTCATCCACGGCGCTGCGCCCGATACTGGCGCGGTCCAGGCGAGGGCAGCCAAGCAAGGGCCGCCCCGCAGCGAGGGCTGCGTCCCCCTGCCCGCAGCGCGAAGCGGTGCGAGAGCGGGGGGAAGCCGCGAAGCGGCTCAGGGGGGTGTTCTTTATTTCAAGCATGTTCTGCGGCGATGAGTTCGTAGACGGCGTCTTCGCTGCTGCCCGCAGGCAGCTCACCCACCTTGCGGCGGTCGCGGAGCACCACGATGCGGTGCGCCACGCGCACCACCTCGCTCATTTCGGAAGAGATGAACAACACGGCCATGCCCGCCTGGGCCAGACGCAGGATCTGGTCCATGATTTCCTGCTTGGCGGCCACGTCGATGCCGCGTGTGGGTTCGTCCAGGATTAATAGGCGCGGCTCGATGGCCATCCAGCGCGCGAGGATCGCCTTTTGCTGGTTGCCACCCGATAGCAGGCCGATGGGCTTGTCCACCGTCTCGGTCTTGATACCCAGCAGCTTCACATAGCGTTCGGCCAGCGCCGTCTGCTCGGCGCGCGAAAGGAACTTGCTCACACCCATGCGCGCCTGCAGCGCCAACGCAATGTTCTCGCGCACCGACAGCTCGGCCACGATGCCGTCGGTCTTGCGCTCTTCGGGGCACAGGGCCAGGCCATGGCGGATCGCATCCATGGGGTTGGCAAACTTCACCACCTGCCCGTCGATGCGCAGCGCGCCCCGGTCGGGCTGCTCCAGGCCAAACAGCAGACGCGCCAGCTCGGTGCGGCCCGAGCCCAGCAGCCCCGCCAGGCCCACTACCTCGCCGGCACGGATCTGCAGGTCCAGCGGCTGCAGTTGCGTGTCTTGCCCCAGGCCCTCGGTTTGCAGCAGCGTGGCTTGACGGCTGTCCACGGTGGGCGCTGGTGCGGGTTGCTCCGACGCCGCGGCCAGGCCGCGGCCCAGCATGGCGGCGATCAGCGCCTGTGGCCCCAGGTCTTTGGCCAGCCACTCGCCGACCCAGCTACCGTTGCGCAGCACGGTGATGCGGTCGGACACGGCATACACCTGGTTCAGGAAATGCGTCACAAAGACGATGGACAGCCCCTCGCTGCGCAGGCGCCGAAGCACCTCAAAGAGCTTTTGTACCTCGTCTTCGTCCAGGCTGGAGGTGGGCTCATCCAGGATCAGCACGCGCGATTCGATGCTGAGTGCGCGCGCAATCGCCACCAGCTGCTGCACGGCCACGGGGTAGTCCGACAGCAGGCACGTCACGTCGATCTGCAGTCCGATGCGCGCCACCAGCTCGCGGGCCCGCTGGTGCAGCGTGGCCCAGTCGATGCGGAAGCCCTGCGCGATGCCGCAGCGCGGGTAGCGGCCCGCAAAGATGTTCTCGGCCACCGAGAGGTTGGGGCAGAGGTTGACCTCCTGGTACACGGTGCTGATGCCCAGGCGCTGCGCGGCCAGGGGCGAGTCGGGCCACACGGCTTCTCCACCCAGCCGCATCTGCCCACCGCTGGCCTCCAGCACGCCCGTCAGCACCTTGATCAGTGTGGACTTGCCCGCACCGTTTTGCCCCATCAGCGCATGGATCTCGCCAGGGTAGAGGTTGAGCTGCACATCGCGCAGCACGGTAATGCCCGCAAACTGCTTGTGGATGCCCGAAAGCTGCAGCACAGGCGCGGCAGCGGGGGCGTGAGCGGTGGACGCGTCCATGGGGGTCATCACGCTTTATTCTTGTTGTAAACGTCCACGAGCACGGCGGCCAGCAGCACGACGCCCTTGATGACCTGCTGGTAGTCGATGCCGATGCCCAGGATGGACATGCCGTTGTTCATCACGCCCATCACAAAGGCGCCGATGACCGCGCCCATCACCTTGCCCACGCCGCCCGAGGCTGAGGCGCCGCCGATGAAGCAGGCCGCAATCACGTCCAGCTCAAAACCCAGGCCCGCCTTGGGCGTGGCGGTGTTGAGCCGCGCCGCAAACACCAGACCGGCCAGCGCTGCCAGCACGCCCATGTTGATGAAGGCATACAGCGTGAGCCGCTCGGTCTTGATGCCAGAGAGCTTGGCCGCCTTCTCGTTGCCGCCCATGGCGTAGATGCGGCGGCCGATGGTCGTGCGGCTGGTAACAAAGTCGAACAGCACGATCAGCAGCGCCATCACGATGAGTACGTTGGGCAGGCCCTTGTATGAGGCCAGGAGGTAGCTGAAGTACACCAGCAGCCCGCCAAAAACGATGGTGCGGGCGATGAACAGACCTGCAGGCTCTGTCTGCACGCCGTGGCGCAGCCGGTTGGCGCGCTGGCGCAGGCCGCCCACGGCCAGGGCCGCTGCCACGGCCGCGCCCAGCAGCAGCGAGGTCAGGCGCAGCCCCTCCACGCTGAACAGGTCGGGGATAAAACCCGAGCTGAGCATCTGGAACGCCGAGGGGAACGGCCCCACCGACTGACCAGCCAGCAGCGCCAGCGCCAGGCCCTTGAACACCAGCATGCCCGCCAACGTGACGATGAACGACGGAATGCGCGAGAAGGCCACAAACCCGCCTTGAATGGCGCCGATGAGGCCGCCGCACAGCAGGCACACCAGCGTGGCGGGCACAAAGTGCCAGTTGTATTCGACCATCAGCACCGCTGCCAGTGCGCCGATGAAGCCACACACCGACCCCACCGACAGGTCGATGTGCCCGGCCACGATGACCAGCAGCATGCCCAGCGCCATGATGACGATATAGCTGTTCTGCAGCACCAGGTTGGTCAGGTTCAAGGGCTGCATCAGCGTGCCCTCGGTCATGTACTGGAAAAAGGCCATGATGGCCACCAGCGTGATCAACATGCCGTATTCGCGCAGGTTGTGCTGCAGGTGCTGCAACAGCGATTTGTCGTGCCGCGCCGCTGCTGTCGGGCTGCCGTCGGCCAGCGTGCTGGCGGGGGGATGGGTGGTCTGGCTCATTTCGGTCATCAGTTCAATGCGTTGTGCGGTTCATCAGGCGCTGAAGAGGGGCGCTGCAGCTACGCGCGGCCGCCGTGCAAGGGCCGCCCCGCCGCACGGGCGGCGTCCCCCTTGGGGGGGATGGCGCGAAGCGCCTCAGGGGGGGCACTCACGATGGCTCGCATGATCTTTTCTTGCGAGGCATCTGAAGTTGGCATCTCGGCCACCAAGCGGCCTTCGTTCATCACATAGATGCGGTCCGTGATGCCCAGCAGCTCGGGCATTTCGGAGGAGATCACGATCACGCATTTGCCCTCGGCCGCCAGTTGGGCGATGAGGGTGTAGATCTCGTACTTGGCGCCCACGTCGATGCCGCGCGTGGGCTCGTCGAGGATGAGCACTTCGGGGCTGGTGAACAGCCATTTACTCAGCACCACTTTTTGCTGGTTGCCGCCCGATAGGTTCAGCGTCTTCTGGTCCACGCCCGAGCAGCGGATGCGCAGCTTCTCGCGGTAGTCCTGTGCCACGCGGTGTTCCTGACCGCTGTCGATCACGCTGGCGAACGACACGCCCGGCAGGTTGGCCAGCGAGGTGTTGAACTGGATGTCTTCGTTCAGCACCAGGCCATTGCCCTTGCGGTCTTCGGTCACATAGGCCAGGCCGTGGCGCACGGCCTTTTCCACCGTGCTCACGTCGATGGGTTGGCCGTGCAGTCGCACTTCGCCGCTGATGCGCTGGCCCCACGAGCGGCCGAAGATGCTCATGGCCAGCTCGGTGCGGCCTGCGCCCATCAGGCCTGCAATGCCCACAATCTCGCCGCGCCGCACATTCAGGTCGATGCCCTTGAGGTGCTCGCGGTCGCTGCGCTGCGGGTGGTGGGCGCGCCAGTTGCGCACCTCAAAAACAATGTCGCCCACTTGCGGCTGGCGCTGCGGATAGCGGTCGCTCATCTCGCGGCCCACCATGGCCTGGATCACGCGGTCTTCGCTCACCGGGCCTTCGCGGCAGTCCAGCATCTGCACGGTGCTGCCGTCGCGCAGCACGGTGATGGCATCGGCCACGCGCGAGATTTCGTTGAGCTTGTGTGAGATCAGGATGCAAGTGATGCCCTGGGCTTTCAGCTCCAGCAGCAGGTCGAGCAGGGCCTGGCTGTCGTTCTCGTTGAGGCTGGCGGTGGGCTCGTCCAGGATCAGCAGGCGCACCTTGCGCGACAGCGCCTTGGCAATTTCCACCAGCTGCTGCTTGCCCACACCCAGCTGGCCCACCGGTGTGTCGGGCGACTCGCGCAGGCCCACCTTGTGCAGCAGCGCCTGGGCGCGACTGTGGGCGGCCATCCAGTCGATGACGCCGTGCCGTGCGGTTTCGTTGCCAAGAAAGATGTTCTCGGCAATCGACAGTAGCGGCACCAGCGCCAGCTCCTGGTGAATGATGATGATGCCCAGGTGCTCGCTGTCGCGGATGCCCGCAAACTCGCGCTCCTGCCCGTCGAACAGGATCTGGCCGCTGTAGCTGCCGTGCGGGTACACACCCGAGAGCACCTTCATCAGCGTGGATTTTCCCGCCCCGTTTTCGCCGACGATGGCATGAATCTCCCCGGCCTGCACCTGCAGGTTGACCTGGTTCAGCGCCACCACGCCGGGGAAGGTTTTGCGGATGTTCCGCATTTCAAGAAGCATTGCTCGGGCTCGTTGGGGAAATATGGGTATGTCCTCTGGAATCTCAGAGGGGAGGGGGCAGGAGCATCGATCAGCGCTCCTAAGCCCTTCCACACGTTGCACTTAGCGGCTCACAAAAATCAGCGAAGCGGTTCTGGCTAGGCGCTGCGTCGCAGGCAGTACGGTCAGTACGACAAGACGCAGCAACAACGCCAGAAGAGTTTTTTGAGCCGCGCCCCGCTCACTTGATCTGGGACTCTTTGTAGTACCCACTGCCGACCAGCACCGTGTTCCAGTTGGATACGTCCACCGACACGGGCTTGAGCAGGTACGAGGGCACCACCTTCACGCCGTTGTTGTAGGTCTTGGTGTCGTTGATCTCGGGCTGCTTGCCTGTCAGCACGGCGTCCACCATGTTGGCGGCCACCTTGGCCAGCTCGCGGGTGTCCTTGAACACGGTGGAAGACTGCTCACCCTTGAGGATGGACTTGATGGAAGGAACCTCAGCGTCCTGCCCGCTGACCACGGGGCAGGGCTGCTGGGCGGTGCAGTAGCCCACGCCCTTGAGGGAGGACAGGATGCCGATGGAGATGCCGTCATAGGGCGACAGCACCGCATGCACCTTGTCCTTGCCGTAGTAGGCCGACAGCAGGTTGTCCATGCGCGCCTGGGCCACCGAGCCGTCCCAGCGCAGGGTGCCCACCTTGTTCATGCCGGTCTGCTTGCTGCGCACCACCAGCTTGCCGCTGTCGATGTAGGGCTGCAGCACGCTCATGGCGCCGTCGTAGAAGAAGAAGGCGTTGTTGTCGTCCGGCGAGCCGCCGAACAGTTCAATGTTGAACGGGCCCTTGCCTTGCTTGAGGCCCAGCTTGTCCACGATGGAGGTGGCCTGCAGCACGCCGACCTGGAAGTTGTCGAACGTGGCGTAGTAGTCCACGTTCTTCGAGCCCTTGATGAGACGGTCGTACGCAATGACCTTTACGCCCTTGTCGGCCGCGTTTTGCAGCGCCTTGGACAGCGTGGTGCCGTCAATCGACGCGATCACCAGCACCTTGGCACCCTTGGTGATCATGTTCTCGATCTGCGCGAGCTGGTTGGGGATGTCGTCTTCGGCGTACTGCAGGTCGGTCTTGTAGCCCCGGTCCTTGAGCACCTTGACCATGTTGTCGCCATCGGCAATCCAGCGCGCCGAAGACTTGGTGGGCATCGAGATGCCGATGGTGCCCTTGTCCTGGGCCGATGCCACGGACGTGGCGCCCATGGCAGCCAAGGCCATGGTGGCCAACACGGCCTTGAAAATTGCACGCTTCATTTGAGTCTGTCTCCTGGTGTTGTTCTAAATTTAGGTAGCTTGGAGGCCGTATGAAACTGGCGCGATCTAGTACCAGTGCCACCGCGCAAGAGCCGCCCCGCCGCGCTGGTGGCGTCCCCCTTGGGGGAAGACGCCGCAGGCGGCTCAGGGGGCAATGGATCAATACTTCCTGTTCGGGAATTCCTTTGCCGCCACTTCCATCGGGAAGATGCCTTCTTCCGTCACGATGCGCTTGGGCACGGCCTTGCCTGCCTTGATGTCCTTCACAGCGCTCATCAGCTGCGGGCCCAGCAGGGGGCTGCATTCCACGCTCACGTTGAGCTTGCCGGCGATCATGGCTTCGAAGGCGCCCTTCACTGCGTCGATGGAGATGATCACGATGTCCTTGGCGGGCTTCATGCCGGCCTCTTCGATGGCCTGGATGGCGCCAATCGCCATGTCGTCGTTGTGCGCGTACAGCACGTTGATCTTCTTGCCCTCGGCCTTCAGGAAGGCTTCCATCACTTCCTTGCCCTTGGCGCGGGTGAAGTCGCCGGTCTGGCTGCGGATGATCTTGAACTTGGGGTCGGCCTTGATGACTTCTTCAAAGCCCTTCTTGCGGTCGATGGCAGGGGCCGAGCCCACGGTGCCTTGCAGCTCGACGATGTTGACCTCGCCCTTCTGGTCCTTCATCTTTTCCACCAGCCAGCGGCCCGCCTTGCGGCCTTCTTCCACGAAGTCCGAGCCCATGAAGGTCACGTAGAGCGACGTGTCTTTCGTATTCACCGCGCGGTCGGTCAGCACCACGGGGATCTTGGCGGCCTTGGCCTCGCGCAGCACGGGCTCCCAGCCCGACTCCACCACGGGCGAGAACGCAATCACGTCCACCTTCTGCGCGATGAACGAGCGGATGGCTTTGATCTGGTTCTCCTGCTTTTGCTGCGCGTCCGAGAACTTCAGCTCGATGCCCGCCTCCTTGGCGGCCGACTTGATGGACTCGGTGTTGGCGGTGCGCCATTCGCTCTCGGCCCCCACCTGGCTGAAGCCCAGCACGACGGGCTTTTGCGCCCAGGCGGCGCCGGGCAGCAAGGCGGCCACGGGCACGCTGGCCAAGGCGGCAGCAACGGTGCGGCGGTTCATTTTCATCATCTTGTCTCCTGTCTTTAATGGTTGGTTGACGATGGTTGCGGGATGGAAAGAAGGAACGCTCGAAAAGGGCAGGGCTCAAGCCAGCATGTAGCCCGTCTTGACCGTGGTGTAGAACTCAGCGGCGTAGCGCCCCTGCTCACGGGCGCCGTAGCTCGATTCCTTGCGGCCGCCAAAAGGCACATGGAAGTCCACACCCGCCGTGGGCAGGTTCACCATGGTCATGCCCACTGCGGCGTGGCGCTTGAAGTGCATGGCGCGCTTGAGCGACGTGGTGCAGATGCCCGCACACAGGCCGAAGGGCGTGTCGTTGGCCAAGGCCAGTGCGTGCTCGTAGTCGTCAGCCCGCAGCACGCAGGCCACGGGGCCAAAGATTTCCTCGCGCGCCACGCGGTGCTCGGGGCGGGCCAGGAAGAGGGCGGGGCTCATGTAGTGGCCTGGGGTGGGGCGCTCCAGGCGCTCGCCACCCCAGACATGCTCCGCCCCCTCATTGCGCGCAATGTCGATGTAATCCAGGTTTTGTGCCAGCTGGTTGTCGTCCACCACCGGACCCATCTCGGTGCCGCGCTCCAGCGCATGGCCCACCTTCAGGCTGGCCAGCCGGTTGCGCAGGCGGGCCACAAAGGCGTCGTGCACCTCGGCCTCGACGATGAGGCGGCTCGATGCGGTGCAGCGCTGGCCGGTGGAAAAATACGAGCCCTGCAGCGCGCAGTCCACCGCCTGGTCCAGGTCGGCATCGGCCAGCACGATGAGCGGGTTCTTGCCGCCCATCTCCAGCTGCACCTTGGCGCGCCGTGCTGATGCTGCGCGCAGGATGCGGTCGCCGGTGGCGACTGATCCGGTAAAGCTCAGCGCATTGACCAGCGGGTGGTCCACCAGCGTCTGGCCCACCTCGCGGCCGCTGCCCATGACGAGGTTGAAGGCACCGGCGGGCAGGCCGCTGCGGCTGATGATTTCGGCCAGCGCCCAGCCACAGGCGGGCACCAGCTCGGCGGGCTTGAAGACCACGGTGTTGCCGTAGGCCAGGGCCGGGGCGATCTTCCAGGCCGGGATGGCGAACGGGAAGTTCCACGGCGCGATGATGCCCACCACGCCCACAGGTTCGCGGGTCACGTCCACCTGCACGCCCTGGCGCACAGAGGCCAGCAGCTCGCCCTGGATGCGCAGCGCCTCGCCCGCAAAGAACTTGAAGATCTGCCCGCTGCGCGCCACCTCGGCGATGCCTTCGGGCAGCGTCTTGCCTTCTTCACGGGCCAGCAGTGCGCCCAGCTCGTCCTTGCGTGCCAGCAGCTCGCTGCCGATCATGTCCAGCACGTCGGCGCGGCGTTGGGGCGTGCTCTGGCTCCAGGTGGGCAGGGCGTCGGCCGCAGCGCGCACGGCCAGCTCGGTCTGGTTGCGGTCGGCGCGGGCGTATTCGGCCACCACCTCGCGGGTGTCCGACGGATTGGTGCTGATGCCGGTGGTGGTGCCGATTTCCCACCGGCCGTTGATCAGGTGCCGGGGGCTGAGCTGGAGGTCGCCGAGCTTCATGGAGAGAGGCCTTTGTTGCAGTTGCGGCGAAGTCTATGGAAGGTTTAGATATCAATCCAATCGTTTTTTAGACAAAATACATATCGTTCTTTGCATTCTGGAAAACCCCTCCCTTTTCCCGTCCTCCCATTCATGAGCACCTACAACCACTGGTTCATCCGCGCCCGCCTTAAGACGCGCCAGCTTCTGCTGCTGGTGGCCCTGGCCGAAGAGGGCAACATCCACCGCGCCGCCCAGGTGCTCAGCATGACGCAGCCGGCCGCCTCCAAGCTGCTCAAGGACCTGGAGGACGTGCTGGAGGTGTCGCTGTTTGACCGCCTGCCGCGTGGCATGCGCCCCACCTGGTACGGCGAAACGATGATCCGCCACGCCCGCATGGCCCTGGCCAACCTGAACCAGGCGCACGACGAGATCGGTGCGCTCAAGCGCGGGCACTACGGACAGGTGGGCATCGGCGCCATCACCTCACCCGGGCTGAGCCTGCTGCCCGCCGCCGTGGCGCTGGTCAAGCAGGAGCACCCCAGCCTGCGCATTTCGCTCGACATCGAAACCAGCCCCGTGCTGCTGGAGCGGCTGGAGCAGGGCAAGCTCGACATCGTGGTGGGCCGCCTGTACGAGGAGCACGACAAGGAGAACCTGCGCTACGAGTCGTTGACGGAAGAACTGGTCTGCGCCATGACACGCCCGGGCCACCCGCTGTCGAGCATGACCGGGTTGACGCTGCGCGATGTGGTGTCGGCCAGTTGGATCGTGCCGCCTGCTGGCAGCGTGTTGCGCCACCGGTTTGACCTGATGTTCCAGCAGGACGGGCTGGCGCCGCCGCTGCACACGGTGGAGACATCGGCCCTGCTGTTCATCACGCGCATGCTGCAGCAGAGCGACATGATTGCGGTGGTGGCGGAGGATGTGGCGCGCTATTACGCGGCGCATGGGATCGTGACGGTGTTGCCGCTGGCGATGCCGTGCCATATGGATGCGTTCGGGATCATCACGCGGTCGGACAGGCTGTTGTCGCCGGCGGCGAAGGTGATGATGAAGGCGTTGAAGCAGACGAGTCTGGTGCAGTACGGGCGTAGGTTGGAGGTGGGGGATTGATTTTTGGGTGAAAATCGCTTCCGCCGCCTGCTGGTAAAGCGTTGATAGCTATTGTTTTTGTAGTGGATACCTTCTGGTTGTGAGGGGCGGGTCTGTCGAAGTTCATGTGGCTTGCGAACCGTTCGGGCTGAGCTGGTCGAAGCCTTGGTGTGCTGGTCGGAAAAGCATGCTTGGGTTCAGGGCGGAGGCCGGGAGTCGCCCGGCATGCGAGTTACTTTCTTTCGCGTCGCCGAAAGAAAGTCACCAAAGAAAGGGCGACCCCCAGTCTGCGACCCCTTCGCGGAGCGAAGGGGCAAACCTGCGGCGGGGCGGTTGCGGGGTGCGCCGCAGAACTCACTGCGCTGCTTCGCAGCTCCGTTCGGACAACTGCGGCGAGTCAGTTCACGAAGCATGGGCGCTTCGACGCCCATGTGCCACCCCACAACCGCCCCGCCGCAGGCGCAGCCAGCAGGGGGTGGGCAGCCGAACATCCAAACAGCCCCACGGGCCTTTGCTTTGCTCGGCCCCATCTCGCGGGCGCAAGCGCCTCGCGCTGCGCAGGCTGGGCCGGGCGCAGCAATGGCCCGTGTGGATGTCCGACTCGCGGGTTCCCTTCTGGATGCGCCTGGGGCGCGCAGGGCGCGGGGTGGCATGCGCGTCGGAGCGCGCATGCTTCGTGAACTGACTCACCGCAGTTGTTCGAGCGGAGCGCCGCAGGCGCGCAGCGAGTTCTGCGGTGCACCCCGTGACCGAGCACCCCAGGTTGCCCCGGAGCGCAGCGCAGGGGTCGCAGACAGCAGGGTCGCCCTTTCTTTGGTTCCTTTCTTTCGGCGATGCGAAAGAAAGGGACTCGCCCGCCGGGGCGACAACCCGGCCTCCGCCTCCAACCCAAGCACGCCGCCCAAACCAGAGAACGAGCTTCCCCCGGCTTCGACAGGCTCAGCCCGAACGGGCGGGAGTCATCAGGACTGCAAAAACAATAGCTGCTAGCGCTTGATGGATAAGCGCCAGAGCCCAAAAAGACTTCAAAAAAATCAAACCCACCCCGCATCCACCTTGAATTCCTGCGCCGTACACATCGCCGCATCATCCGACGCCAAAAACAACACCATCCGCGCAATGTCATGCGGCCGCAGCTTGTCTGGCAAACACTGGTTGCGCGCCAATTCCTTCTCGCCTTCGGCGTCCAGCCACAGCTTGATCTGCCGCTCCGTCATTACCCAGCCGGGCGACACCGTGTTGATGCGGATCCGGTCCTGCCCCAGCGTCTTGGCCAGCCCGCGCGTGAGGCCGTTCACCGACGACTTGGCAATCGCATAGCAGGGGTAGCCCGTGCCCTTGCCCTGCCAACCGGTGGAGCCCAGGTTGATCACCGAGCCCGCGCCCAGCCTGCGCATGCCTGGCACCACGGCCTGGATGGCGAAGAAGGCGGGGCGCTCATTGATGGCCATGCGCTCGTCGTAGTACTCGGGCGTCACGGATTCGAGCGTGTGCCGGTCATCGCTGGCCACGTTGTTCACCAGCACCGCAAAGTCGCTGCCCAGCTCGGCCGCCGCTTCGGCCACGCAGGCCTGCAGGGCGTTCACATCGCGCACGTCACACACACGCCACCAGGGGCGGGGCAGGCCTGCGTCGGCAATGTGCTGGGCTAGGGCTTCGCTGGCGTTGCGCGCCACGTCCACAAAGGCCACGCGGGCGCCTTGTTCGGCAAACGCCGCAACGATGGCCGCGCCAATGCCGCTGCCGCCGCCCGTCACAAACACGGCACGGCCTTGCAGGCTGGGGAACTTCGCCAGGCCCTGGGGGGCGCCGGTGGCATCGGTCGAGGAAGAGGAGGGGGTAAAAACCTTTGACATATAAATATTGCAATCAATCAATTGAAAAAAATTTCATTTCAAGCATCAATTGGCGTTGATAAGATGCCGTTCGTCAAGTGCCTGGCGGCAGGCCGATACAAAAAAAGACCGGAGACACGCATGCGCCCCTTGCTGGATACCCCCTTCTCTTCGCCCGAGGGCGCTGCCTGTTACGCGCCCATCACCGGCGCCGTGCGCTGCGTGATCGCACTGGGCAACGCGCTGGGCGAAGGCGTGTTGTGGTCGGTGCGCGAGCAGGCCGTGTACTGGGTGGACATCCTTGGTCGCGAGTTGCACCGCTGGGACCCGGCCACCGGCGCCCACCAGGGCTGGACGTTTGACGAAGAGATCTCCGCCATTGCCGAACGCGCGCACGCCCCGGGCTTCATCGTCACGCTGCGCCGGGGTTTTGCGCTGTTCGACCCGGCCACCGACATGGCCCCGCGCTACCTGCACCAGCCCGAGCCCGACCGCGCGGGCAACCGCTTCAACGACGGCAAGTGCGATGCACAAGGGCGCTTCTGGGCGGGCTCCATGGACTTTGCGTGCGAGGCCCTCACGGGCGCGCTCTACCGCTATGACCCTGACGGCAGTTGCACCCGCCACGACGACGGCTTTGCCGTGACCAACGGCCCCACCTGGTCTGGCACGGGGCAGGGCGCGGCCATGTTTTTCAACGCCACCATCGAAGGCAACACCTACCGCTACGACAGCAATCTGGCCGCAGGCACCGTGTCCAACAGAACGTTGTGGAAGCATTGGCTACCCGAAGACGGCCTGCCCGATGGCATGACCACCGACGCGCAGGGCCGCCTGTGGATTGCGCACTGGGGCGGCTGGTGCGTGACCTGCCACGACCCGGTCACCGCCGCCGAACTGGGCCGCGTGCGCTTGCCAGTCAGCCAGGTCACCACTTGCGCGTTTGGCGGCGCAGACCTGCGCACACTGTTCATCAGCTCCGCGCGGGTAGGCCTCACGCCCGAGCAACTGGCGGCCGAGCCGCTGGCCGGGGCGCTGTTTGCGGTGGACACCGACAGCCTGGGCCTGCCCGCCCATCCATTTGGCGGCTGAGAGCGGCTCACAAAACCCTTCTGGCGTCGTTGCCGCGTCTTGTCGTACTACTCGTACTGCCTGCGATGCGGCGCCTGGCCAGAACCGCTTCGCTGGGTTTTGTTATCCGCTCCAAGCACCGAACGCAGCCCCGCGCGCTCTGCCAACCCGCAATCCCTGTCAACACCCCAAAGAAAGCACACCGCCCATGACCGAGGCCGCATCCTCCCACCCCATCGTCTGGCTGCACCACGCGGGGCAGCACCTGGGCCTGGTGCCCACACTGGGCGGCAGCGTGGCAGCCTGGCAGATCGACGACCCGCAAGAGGCTGGCGCACGCATCGACCTGTGGCGCCCGTGGGACGGCGCCACGCCCGACCTGTACCAGCTCGCGTCGTTTGCCATGGTGCCCTGGTCCAACCGCATCAGCGGCGGCGGGTTTGAGCACGCGGGCCAGTTCCACCCCATGCGCACCAACCGCGTGGGCGAGCCGTACCCTATTCACGGCGATGGCTGGCTGCAGCCCTGGCAACTTACCCAGCCCGCACCCGACACGCTGCAGATGCAACTTCGCTCCGAGCGCTTTGACGACAACCCCTACGAGTACGAATGTGTACAGACCTTCCGCCTGATGGACGGCGGCCTGGACCAGTCGGTGCAAGTGCGGCACCTGGGCGCGCAGCCGCTGCCCTACGGCCTGGGCCTGCACCCCTGGTTTCCGCGCACGCCCCGCACGCGCATCACGGCGCCGGTGCAGGGCGTGTGGCTGTGTGGCGATGACCCTCTGCCCACACAGCACACGCAGCACTTCCCGCCCGGCTGGGACTTGAACAGCGGCGCTCCCGCCAATGGCGGCCTGATCGACAACGCCTACACCGGCTGGGGCGGCACGGCCCAGATCGACTGGCCCGAGCGGGGCCTGCGCTTGACCGCCCAGATGCCGGACTTTGCGCAAGACGGCGGTACCGACCAGCACTACTGCCTGATCTACCGACCGCCACAGGGCCCGGCATTCTGCTTTGAGCCCATCACACAACCCATCGACGCCTTCCATCAGCCCGGGCAGCCCGGCCTGCGCACGCTGGCGCAGGGGGAATCGATGGCGCTGCGCGTGCAGTGGCGCTACAGCAGCTGCGTGAGTGAGGTGGATGTGGGGCAGTAGATTTTGATTGAAATTGGCCCTAGCGCTTAATGGTTATCGGTTGTTTGCTATCGAAATAATAGTTTTCAGACACAGCTGGCTCCACGGGCTTTCTGCACCTAACTGGCCGTGCGTGCACCCCGTGCCGACTTCGCCTTGGCCTTCGCACCCCCGGCATTCAGGGCCACCGCTGCGCGGATCAGCGCCTTGAAGGCCTCCGCGTCCACGGTGTCCCCTTCGTGGATGTCTATGGCACGCCGGGCGTTGCCGTCCAGACTGGCGTTGAAGAGCTTCGCCGGGTCTGGTAACGAAGCGCCCTTCAGAAAGGTCAGTTTTACCGCTGACTTGTACGACTCGCCCGTGCACAGAATCCCGCCCAGCGACCACACGGGCGTGCCGTTCCACTTCCATTCCTCCAACACCTCGGGCGCCGCCTCATGGATCAGCTGCCGCATGCGGCCCAGTGCTTGCCCGCGCCAATCGTTCAGGTCGGCGATGCGCTGGTCGATCAGCACCGATGCGGGCGGGCCTTCGGGGGTTTTTGCAGTGCTCATGAGGTCTCCTGGTCAGTCAAGGTTGCAAGCCCCGCCTGCAACCGGTGCAGATTCCGCGCAGCGGCCGGGTAGCACCTGAGGGGTCAGAACGTTGGTGATGAAGCGTGATTTTTCCTCACGGTAGCGCTCCATGCCAAAGGGCGCAAAACGCTGCTTGAGCAGGTTGTACTGCTCCACCAGGCACGGGTCTGCACGCAAGGCATCGCGAAAGTGCAGAAAGAACTCAAACTCCGATCCTTTGGCCACCACCTGCAATGCCACGTCCGTGTCTGTGCGTGGCGACAGCAGCATGCACAGCTCTGGCGTGCGCAAGGTGTCCTTTTTGGCCACGTAGCCTGCGCCCTGGAGCACCTGAACGGCCCGCGCGTGCTCTTGAGCCGCCAGCAGCACACAAATGTCCAGATCGCCCTTGGACACCGCACCAGGAATGGCGGAGGCACCAATGTGCTCCACCTGCGCATGGGGTAGGAGCTGGGCGATCTCTTGCACTACGGACAGATATACGGCACCAGCGGCTGCCTGGTACTCGGAGGGTTCCAACAACTTCATGGGGTCATGATGATGCCAGTCTGGCGGGGCAGCGGCCCCTGCAAAAGCCTGGTTCAGGACGGCTCGGGCTGTTGCCTTCGGTCACCCCCATGCGCCCCCGTCCGCCCTGCTGAGGTTGTGATAATTTGCAACTATCCGACCGCCACCTCAACCACCCCGCAGGGACGATCAACCGATGAAGAACACCCAACCTGGAAGCGCTGGTCCGTTTGCACCGCTGGCCATGCTGATGCTGCTGTCCACGCTGCCCTTTGCCGCGTCGGCCCAAACGATCTCCAGCGGCGCTCCTGCCGTGGCCAATGTGCCGGTGGACAACCCCCTGGCGCTGGGCGCCTTGCTGGTGGCTGTTGCGCTGGCCGGGTGGTGGTCGCTGCGCCGCAGTCACGGCGTGCGGCGTGTGGCTTCGCTGCTGCTGGTGGCCGCAGTGGTGGGCCTGGCGGGGCAGGGGGCGGGTTTGATGGCGCAGGTTGTCAGTGCCTTCACCCAACCTGCGGGCGAGACACTGCCCATTACCGTCAGCCCCATCACGGCGGGTGGCTTCACAGGCTTTCAGCCTGCGGACTTCAGCAACAACTCCGGCGCTGCGCTGCGAATTGCCGCCATCGACCCGCCCGACCTGGCCCAGTGTTTTGCCACCAACCCGGCCAACACCTTGCTGCCCCCCGGGCCTCCCACGCCATCGCCCCATCCCGCCTGCGGCGTGGGGGCCATGCTGGCCAATGGTGCCACCTGCCGGGTGGATGTCGAGGCCATCTGCCGCAGCCTCTACGTCTCGGGCGCCACGCTGACCGCCATCAGCCCCACCTCTGGCACTGCATCGGGTGGGGTCGGCGTCACGCTGACCGGCACCGGGCTCACCGGCGCCACCAGCGTCACGTTTGACGGTGTGCCCGCTACCTCGGTCAACGTGGTCAACGCCACCACCATCACGGCGGTCACGCCAGCGCATGCAGCGGGTGCCGCCAATGTGGCGGTTTTCACCCCGGCCGGGGCCGCTCAGTTCGCTAATGGCTATACCTACCTGGCCACCGCTGTGGGGCAAAGCAGTGGCGGCGGCGTGATTGCTGCGCTGGGCGGCGGGCTGAACAACCTGATTGCGGCCACCGCAGACAACAGCACCGGGATCGGGTGGGGTGGCTTCGGCACGGCCGTGGGGCCGGGTGCGCAAAGCGACACCGACGGCGCCAGCAACACCGCCGCCGTCGGAGTGGCCCTGGGTGCGGGCGTTTATGCCGCGCAACTGTGCAGCACCTACCAGGTCGATTCGCAAGGCAATACGCCCTGCCAGGCGGGCAACACCTGCTACAACGACTGGTTCCTGCCCGCCCGCAACCAGCTCGCGGCGCTGTATACCAACAGGGTGGCGGTAGGCGGCTTCGCCAACGCCCTCTATTGGAGCTCCACCGAGGGCTCGGCTTCGCCCCTGACCGACGCATGGATCAATGATTTTTCCATCGGCAATCCGGTGACCATCCCCAAGACCCAAAACCTGCAGACGCGGTGCGTGCGTGCCTTCACGCCTTGAAGGCCGGGGCGCATGCCGTAAAACGCCGAAAATTTGGTTGAAATATGCTCTGGCGCTTGATGGACAAGCGCCAGAAGCTATCAAATAGTGAGCAATCGACCTTGGGCATATGCAGAACACCGGCCGGGCCGCAACGGCCCGTGGTTTACCCGCTTGCTGCCCATTGCGCCTGCCCACACCCTTAACGTCATCCGCAGCGGGGCGTAGGCTGCAAGTGGTGGTGCATGGCGCCCCTCATGCTCTGTCGCCTTGGCCTGTGCAGCCCATCCCCCAAACTGGAACGATTCCGGCAAACTGGCACCACCATGAACGTGATAGACCCGCGCACCGCCATCGTGTTGATCAGCGCCATGAGTGCCCTGATGGCGCTGGTGCTGTGGGCCCTCAAGCGCAGCTACCCGCCTAGCATTCAGGGTCTGGGCCAATGGGCGCAGGCGCTGTTGATCATTGTGGTGGGCGGCATCCTGGCGGCCTCGCGTGGGCAACTGCCTGAAATCCTCACCACGGCCGTGCCCAATTTCTTGCTGTGCTGGGGCGTGTATGGCCTGTATGCGGGCACCCAGCGTTTTTACGGCGTGCGCCCAGCCACCTGGCGCTGGCTGGCAGTGACTGTCGCCGTCACGCTGGGCACCCTTTGGTTTGCCCTGGGCGACCCCAGTTACACAGCCCGCCTGCGGCTTGTGACGGCACTCTTGGCCGTGATGTTTGCCATGCACGCCTGGTTCATCGTGCGGCAGGGCATGGGCAGCTTTTCGCGCTGGCTCACGGTGGGGGTGATCGTGTACATCGCCGTGATTCAGCTGGTGCGGCTTGCCACCACGTTCTTCCTGCCCATGGGCGACACCATCTTGAGCGGCACGCCGCAGCACGTGCTGTTCATCGCCAGTTTTTCCGTGTCCGTCCTGCTGTTTTCGGTGGGCGCCGTGCTGATGGCTGGCGACCGCCTGCGGGCCGAGCTGGAGCTGCTGGCCACCCGCGACTCGCTCACCAACACCCTGACCCGGCGCTACATGGACGAAGCCTGCGCCATCGAGCTGGAGCGCAGCCACCGCACCGGCCAGCCCCTGGCCATGTTGATGCTGGACCTGGACCATTTCAAAACCATCAACGACACCCACGGCCACCAGGCCGGCGACCGCGTGCTGGTGGAGTTTGCCGCCAAGGTACAGCGCTGCCTGCGCAGCAAAGACCTGCTGGGCCGCTTTGGTGGCGAAGAGTTTGCCCTGCTGCTGCCCAACACCCCCCTGGACGCCGCCCTGCAGGTGGCCGAACGCATCCGCGCCGCCTGCGTGCCCCAGGGCAACGAGGTGGGCTGCACCGTCAGCATCGGCGTCACCCTGAGCCTGCCGCAGAACGACTCGATGGACAAGCTGCTGGCGCGGGCGGATGCGGCGCTGTATGAAGCGAAGAACACGGGGCGGAATCGGGTGGTGGCGGGGTAAGAGGGCTCTCTGACGAAGGGTAGAGGTGGGGCGCTTTCGGCCCGAAACGGCCCATGGAGGAGATCCGGCAGATGATCGCCCAGCAGCGGTTGCTGTCATCCGCGCTTCGTCGTTGAACGCTTACTATCGGCCAAGAGCAGTCGGTCGCATTACCCGTTCGACTGTCTGCTACAGGCTGATTGCTGTCGTTGATCAGCTGTCATTGGACATACGCAATCGGTCCAAAGCAGACATTGGTGAAGTGGGCGAACGGGCGCGGCTTTAGGCGAATCCGCCGTTTACCCGCAGCACCTGCCCATGCACCCAGCCGCCGTCAGGGCCCAAAAGGAACGAGACGGCGCCTGCGATGTCTGTGGGTTCACCCAGCCGCTCCAGCGGCGCCATTTTGGACAGCATCGCCACCTGCTCTTCGGTCTTGCCCTTAAAAAACAACTCGGTGGCGACCGGTCCAGGTGCCACGGCATTGACGGTAATGCCGCGCCCGCGCAGCTCGTTGGCCAGCACATGGACCAAGCCTTCCACGGCAGCCTTCGACGCGATGTATGGACCATAGCCGGGCGAGGCCTTGGCAATGACGCTGCTTGAGAGCGCCACGATGCGTCCGCCTTCGGCCAGCGTTTCCGCAGCCTTCGCCAGCACCAGGAAGGTGCCGCGGGCGTTGACCGCCATCATGGAGTCGAAATCCGCGACGTTTTCCATTCGCACCGTTGCCATACCCATGACGCCGGCACTGCAGACCACCGCATCCAGCCGGCCGAAGGCCGATTGAGCGGTTGAGAACAGGCGTTCGACATCGTCCTGCGCGGACACGTCGGCCTGAATGGCGAGGGCACGACCACCGCCGTTTACGATGGCGGTTACCACTTCCTGTGCCTTTGCCGGGTCGTGCGCATAGCCGACAGCCACGGCATGGCCGTCTTGCGCCAGCCGCAAGGCGATGTCACGGCCGATGCCGCGTGACGCACCGGTCACGATGGCGGCGCGGGTGGAGGGTGGGCTCATGGAGAACTTCTTGTAAATTTGGTTGGTTTAGGAGTGGTGCCTAGGCGCATGGCAGGACCATATCTCCCAGGCCGAGTCGCTGCAGAAATGCGCTTTGCTTCTCGTGGTAAACGCGATCGATGGCCTCCGTGCCCTTTTGCTGCCCATCCACAGTGACGCGATACGGTCGGCTGCCGCGCGGATGGGCCAGTGCATGCACGGCCGCCCTGCCGACGGCCGATACATCCAGTGCACCGCCGAGTTTTGCGTCTATAGCGTCTAGCTTGCCGCCGAGCGTTTGCAGACGTTCAGCCAAGGGGCCGTATTGCCGGACGATGGCAGGATAGGCTGGACTATGAGCATCTGCGAAATGCTCCGTGCCCTGCGTGAACGCGCCCGGAACCAGCATGATGCTCTCGATACCCATGGGCCGGACCTCCATCGCCATGGCTTCGGCCAAAGCATCACCGGCAGCCTTGCTGGCCACGTAAGGGCCAATAAAGGGCTCGTGCAGGCGCGAGGTGGTGCTGCCGACATACATCAGTACACCACGGCCCTGGCGCCGCATCACCGGCAATACCGCGCGGTTGACCCGCAGCCAGGACAGAGCGTTGGTGTCGATGATGCGGGCCACCTGCTCCACCGAGAAAGCTTCGGTAACGCCGGTCATCAGCATGCCGGCGTTGTTGACCACCACGTCGAGCCGACCGTGTTCGGCCTCGATGGCGTCCACTGCGGCGCGACACGCTGTCTCCGACAGCACGTCGAGTTCGAGTACCTGCAGGCGTAGCCCCTCCGTCTCGGCCAACTGGCGCAGAGCCAGGCTGCGCCCGGCGTTGCGGCCTTCAGGTTCCCGCATGCTGGCGACCACCTTGTGTCCAGCGCGCGCCAGTGCCAGAGCAATGGCACGTCCGATGCCGGAGCCAGCGCCGGTGACCAAAACCACTTCCGGATTCTTGGTTGTCATGGTTGACCTCCTTGTTCAGCCGGGGGTGCGAATCAGCACTTTGCCCCGTGCGTGGCCGGTGGCCTGCTTTTCAAGCGCCGCGCGGGCTTCGGCCAGCGGGTAGACGGAGTCAATGATGATCTGCAGTTGACCGGCCTGGAAGTGCACCACGGCCAGTGCGAGGGTCGGTGCCGCGCTGACGAAAAACACCGAGCGTCCGATCTTCCCGTCGCGGTCCTGGATGCCGAACTCCACTAGGCTGGCGATGCGGCCACCCGCACGCAAAACCGCCCAAGACTTTTCCAGGGTCTCGCCAGCCAGCGGGTCCAGCACAAGGTCTATGTCCCGTAGGGCGCTGAAGTCTTGCGTGCGGTAGTCGATGACCTCGTGGGCGCCCAGGCTCTTGACCAGCTCCACATTGCGCTCCGAGGCCGTGGCGATGACATGGGCGCCGGCTTGGCGAGCTAGTTGCACTGCCATGTTGCCGACGCCGCCGGCCGCCGCGTGTACCAGCACTCGTTCGCCGGCGGCCAGTTCTCCGACAGCGAACAGCGCCTGGTGGGCGGTGCCGAAGGTGGTAGGCAGGGATGCGGCCTGCTCAAAGGACATGTCAGCCGGGATGGGACAAACCTCGGTGGCCGCGATCATCAATTCGGAGGCGAAGGCGCCGCCGACGACCGGGGACGTGCGGCCGTAGACGCGCTCGCCCACTTGCAGGTGCTGCACTTGGGCGCCAACGGCGACGATGACGCCGCTGAAGTCAGTGCCCGGTACGTAGGGGTGGGTGACCGGGAAGACCTGCTGCAGGTAGCCAGCGATCATCTTCACGTCCAGCGGGTTGAGGCCTGCGGACTCGATGCGGATGTGCACCGCGTCAGGCTGCAGGCTGGGCAACGACAGTTCGCCGGTGGTGATGACATCAGGTCCGCCGAAGCTGGAAATCATGGCTGCTTTCATGGGGGTACTCCTAGGCTCAGGCCTGCAGCGGGAATTGGCCGAGTTGCAGGAACAGGCCGAACCAGTCCTCCATGTGCCAGGTCGTCTTGACCAAGCCGTTCTCGACTGTGTGGAACTCGTGCAGGCGGAAGCTGACCTTCTTGCCGGTAGCGGCAATGCCGAACAGCTCGCCCAGGTGCGTACCGGTGATCTCGGCGCGCACGCCAACGCGGCCGGGCGCCTGGATGACGTCATGGATGACGACGCGCACATCGGGGAAGGCCTTGGCCACGCTCTGGATGATGGGCTTGATGCCTGCGGGGCCGGACTCCTGGCCGGGTGCTAGCGGAATGTCGTCCCAGTCCGGGGCGAGCACGGTGTCAACGAGGTCTGGAGATTGTTCGCTGAAGGCGCGGTACAGGGTCTCGACGGCCAGGCGTTCGGTGCGCAGGCGTTCGGTCATGTCGAGGTCTTGGGTGATCATGGCTATTACTTTCAGGTTTGGAAGACCTGTAGTTTTGATGCCAGGATAAAATCTGTCCAACAGATATCTGATATATATGATTATTTGATTTATGGATTTTCATGGCGTCGATTTGAATTTACTGGTGGCCTTCGACGCACTGATGGCTGAGCGGAATGTGACCCGTGCTGCGGCGCATGTGGGGGTTAGCCAGCCGGCCATGAGCGCAGCCCTATCCCGGCTGCGCCTGCTGTTGGGCGACCCGTTGTTCCACCGCAGCTCCGACGGCCTATTGCCAACACCGCGGGCGCGCGAGCTGGCAGCGCCTATCCAGGAAGCGCTGGGCGTCATCCGGGCTGCCCTGGTGCGTCAACCGGGCTTCGTGCCGTCGGAGGCCCGGCTGACCTTCAACTTGGGCCTGACCGACTACGCTGCCTTCGTCGTGTTGCCGCCGCTGATGCAGGTGCTGGGCACCGAGGCGCCGGACATCTGCGTACAAGTGCATGGCTACCACGACCGGGACCATGCGGTGAGTCTGCTCGATGCCGGTGCCATCGACGCGGCCATCGGTATCACGCCCACCCAGTCGGAAGAACGCATCCTGGCGCGCCCCATCCTGCGGGACGAGTTCATCACCATTCTCCGCCGCGACCACCCGGCGGCAAGACGCGGCATGAACTTGAAAACCTATCTCGCGCTGCCCCATGCCCTGGCTTCGCCGGAAGGCCAGCGCCACGGACTGGTTGACGAGGCACTAGCGCTGCACGGCAAGCAACGCACCCTGAGCCTGACCCTGCCGCAGATGTTCGCCCTGCCGGCCGTCATCGCCCGCACCGACTTGGCCGCCACGGTCATGAAGCGTGTGGCGTCGCATGCGCTGGCCAGCAAGGAACTGGCCTTCTTCCCTCCGCCGGTCGCCTTGCCGGAAATCGTTCTTAACCTGATCTGGCACCGCCGGGCCGACGCCAACGCGGCGCAGGCGTGGATGCGTGGGCTCATCGAGCGGGTGTCCTCCGCCTTGTGATCGCAGCGCTGGAAGCGCCTAGCCTACTGACTGCCACCAGGAGTGGCCGCTTTTTGGCCGACAGTACGCGTTCAACGACGCAGATCGGATGACAGCAACCTCTGCAAAGCAGACAGTTGCACGCGAGTGCTGAACGACGGCAACGGGCCCAAAGCGGTCGCAGGGCTTTCTCCCAAGCGGTCCTACGGCCTTTCAAAATGGGCAAGTCTACGCAGCTGCGGCCACGGCATCACCTACGTATATAGCTGTAGATGGCAAGTCAGTCAGGGCAGGTATCACATCGGCAACAGGCTCACTTGTGGCTGCATTGAAGAAGGAGTTCAGCAACTTGGCTGCTAAGGTTTTCGTACGAATTGCGGAGATCCGGGGAGGCCTGCGAAGCTGGCCAAGATGAGCGAATTCCTATCCTGTCCTCAGATATCGCCACAACGTGCAGCGTCATGTGCGTCGTTCCCGAGAATGAAACGATAAGTCCACCCATCCCATCATCAGTAATCGCGACCGCTTTCCCACTAGAGCGAAGCGTCTCTACGCCACACGTTCGCATCTTGTGCTCCGCCAAATGAATATGCGTTTCGGTCCCTTCAACCGTTTTGTCAGCGAGCATTTGCTCAAAGGCAATGGAGCCGCCGAAAACGAGAGTGAGAGTTAAGACTGCGACTACCAAGCGCAAACGATTTGACATAACAGACGCTGATACATAGCTTTTGAATCAAGCGGGACCAATGCGATGTCCGCTATTGGCCGGCAGTCGTCGTCCGCTCAAGACACCACCCCCCGCATCCCCGCCAACCCCGGCATCGCCCCCCGCATCCCCTCCAAAAACAACCGCAACCGCGCCGGATAAAACCGCGCATGTGGATACACCAGATACACCGGTAGCGAGGGGGCCTGCCAGGTGGGCACCAAGTGCAGCAAGCCGCCTGCGCGCAGATCCGCATCTACGATCCACGCCGATGCAATACACGCGCCGAGCCCGGCCAGGGCGGCGCTGCGCAGGGCGTACAGGCTGTCGGTGGCCAGCCGGGGGGTGATGGCGAAGGTGCTGGCCTCGCTGCTGTGCTGGTGGGTCAATGTGACTTCGCGCTGGTAGAAGGTGCTGAGCGCCAGCCAGGGTAGATCCTTCAGATCCTGCGCGTGTTGCGGTGTGGGCCGACTTGCCATGAGGGCGGGCGATGCCAGTACGATGCGCGGCACTTCGGCAAGGCGAATGGCGACCACCGAGGGGTCTTCCACCGCACCCACCTGGATGGCGCAGTCGATACCTTCTGCGATGAAGTCAGGGCGGCGGTCGTGCAGCATCCATTCCACCGAAACATCGGGGTAGCGGCGCAGGTAGTCCATCAGCGGGGGGATGAGCTGGTTTTGCCCGAAGGCGTGGGGCGCCAGCACGCGCAAGGTGCCGCGCGGTGTGTCGGCCGTGCCGCGCAGGTCGTCTTCCATGGCGCGCCAGTCTTCCAGCAGGGCTTTGGCGTGGGCAAAGCAGCGGTCGCCGTCTTCCGTCAACTTCATCACATGGGTGGATCGCTGCAGCAGCTTGATGCCCAGGCTGCGCTCCAGCGCTTGCAGGCGGCGGCTCACGGTGGGCTGGCTGGTGCCCAACTGCTGGGCGGCGGCAGACAGGCTGCCGGCCTCGACGATGCGGACAAAGGTCTGCATCAGCTCGATGCGGTCGGCGCCGGGCGGCTGGGTCGGGAGGGCCGGGAGGGTGTTGGTCATACGCAAAGCGTATAACGAATCTGCAATTCAGCCTACTACCCAGCGCGGCGACGGGATAGAACAATCGCACCATTCCTTTTAAACCGATGGTGTTGTGATGTCTTCCATTCAAAATGTGCATGCAAGGGGTGTGGCGGGGCGGGCCCCGGTGGCGCTGGCTGAAGAGAGTGCGGCAGGCGCGGTGAGCGCGCCGCTGCTGTTGCTGCTGGCCACCACGGCGGGGCTGAGCGTGGCGTCGCTGTATTACAGCCAGCCCATGCTGGGCGTGCTGGGGCCCGATATGCAGGCCGACAGCCGCGTGGTGGGGCTGGTGCCCACGCTCACGCAGTTGGGGTATGCGCTGGGCATCTTGCTGCTGGCGCCGCTGGGTGACCGGTTTGACCGGCGCCGCATCATCGTCATCAAGTCCATCGCGCTGATGCTGGCGCTGCTGCTGAGCGGCCTGGCGCCCGGCATGGGTGCGCTGCTGGCGGCCAGCCTGGCCGTGGGCCTGGCGGCCACGGTGGCGCAAGACGTGGTGCCCGCCGCCGCCACGCTGGCCCCGGCCGCACAGCGCGGGCGCATGGTGGGCACGGTGATGACGGGGCTGCTGCTGGGCATTTTGCTGTCGCGCGTGGTCAGCGGCTTTGTGGCACAGCAGTGGGGCTGGCGCACGGTGTATGTGGCGGCGGCAGTGGCCATTGCGCTGCTGACGGTGGCGGTGTGGCGCGGGCTGCCGCGCTTTGCGCCCACCACGCAGCTGGGCTATGGCGCGCTGATTGGCTCGATGGTGGCGCTGTGGCGCCAGCACGCGGCGCTGCGCCGTGCGGCCTGGGCGCAGGGGCTGCTGGCCGTGGGCTTCAGCGCGTTCTGGTCCACGCTGGCGGTGATGCTGCACAGCCAGTTTGGGCTGGGCACGGCGGCGGCGGGCGCGTTTGGTCTGGCCGGGGCGGCGGGTGCACTGGCTGCCCCACTGGCCGGGCGCCTGGCCGACAAACGCGGGCCCGAGGTGGTGACGCGCTACGGCGCCGGGCTGGCCGCCGTGTCGTTTGCGGTGATGGCGCTGGCACCGCTGCTGCCTGCGCAGGCGCAGCTGGGGCTCATTGTGGTCAGTGCCATTGGCTTCGACTTTGGCGTGCAGGCCACGCTGGTGGCGCACCAGACCATCGTGTATGGCATCGACCCCGCAGCGCGCAGCCGGCTCAATGCGCTGCTGTTCACGGGCATGTTCATCGGCATGTCGGCCGGGGCGGCGCTGGGCGCTTTGGTGCTGGCGCAGTGGGGCTGGCTGGGGGTGGTGGGGCTGGCCACCGTGTCGTCACTGGCGGCCCTGGGGGTGCGGGTGGCGCGGCGGGTAGGATGATTTGAATAAAAAAGGCTCTGCCGCCTGATGGGTAGGCGCTAGTAGCTATCAAAAAAAGAGCGGCCCGGGAGCCGCTCTTTCTTTTTTTGCTGGCTACCTTGCCGGTGGCCTCAGGCCTTCTTCACTTCAATGTGGTACAGCCCCCAGGGGCACAGGCCAAAGCGTTCCTTCACCGGCTTGTCCTTGAAGGCGGGCAGCACGTCCGCGTCGTACACCGCCCACTGCGGGCCCAGGCCGCCCAGGGCCATGGGCTGGCCGTCGATGTGGGTGGCGACGATCATGCGGTAGGCCTGCACCTCGGCCATGCTGATGGTGACGTTGTAGCCGTCCACCGCGCGCAGCACCAGCTGCACGGGGCTGCCAGCGGCCACACCGGCAGCGGCCAGCACGGTGGTGAGCAGAGGGCCTTTGAGCGTGTGGGGCTTGCTGTCGTATTCGAGCGTGGGCTTGATGGTGACGGCGGGCATGCGCTGCAGGGCGGCGGCGTCGAGCGCGTGGGCTTTGTCGAACTGGATGCCGTGTTTGCCCATCATCTGGTCGATGGTGGCATCGAGCGCGCCCCGGTTGGGCTGGGTGATGGCGCCGCTGATGGTGAGCAGGGCGGGGCTGGCGGATGTTTTGGCGGGTGGGGCGGCGTGGCTGCTGGTGGTGGCGGTCCACAGGCCTGCCAGGCCGACGCTGGCAGCCACAAAGTTTCTTTTGTTCATGCTCGGTTTCTCCTCGTGTGATGCTTGCTTGGTTGGTTGATCGATGGATGGGCGCATCAATCCGGGGCGCATGGTAAGCGCAGGACTGGCGCTTGCCACCCAAAAAAGTGTCAGTACCTGTGTGGACGTGCCGCGCGTTCTGCGTGTGCCGTGTGGCATGCGTGTCCTGTGGCCTTCAACCCCCAGGGTGCATGGTGCTCCCCGCCAGCGCGCAGGCGCGTGCCGCACCACAATCGGGCCCATGACTTCTTCTTCGACGATGCTGCGGCTGATCAGCCTGGCGGCCTTTTGCAGCATGGCGTCCATGCGCGTGTGCGACCCGATGCTGGTGGCGCTTTCTGTGGAATACCAGATCACCACGGGCGACGCCTCGGCGGTGATTGCCGCGTTTGCCGTGGCCTATGGCGTGCTGCAGCTGGTATATGGCCCGCTGGGCGACCGGGTGGGCAAGGTGCGCGTGATCATTGGCGCCACGGCGGCCTGTGCGGTATTCAGCGCCATGACGGCGCTGGCGCCCAGCTTTTCGGTGCTGGTGGTGGCGCGGGCGGCCATGGGGGCGGCGGCGGCCGGGATCATTCCGCTGTCGATGGCGTGGATTGGCGACGAGGTGGCCTACGAGCAGCGGCAAGAGACCCTGGCGCGGCTGATGGTGGCCACGGTGACCGGGATGATGGCGGGCCAGTGGTTTGGCGGCTTTGCCACCGAAACGCTGGGCTGGCGTGCGGCGCTGGGTGTGCTGGCCGTGCTTTTCTTTACGGCGGCCACGCTGCTGTTGCGCCATGCGCGCGCCAGCGGGGCGCTGCTCAGGGTGGTGGTGCTGGGTGCACCAGCGTTTTCGCTGGCCAACTACCTGGCGGGCACCCTGGCGCTGCTGCGCATCCCGCGCGTGCGCTGGGTGCTGACGGTGGTGGCGATTGAAGGCGCACTGGCGTTTGGTACGCTGGCCTTTGTGCCTGCGCGCATGGTCGATGGGTTTGGCCTGTCGGCCTCTGCCGCTGGCGGCGTGATGGTGCTGTATGGCGTGGGCGGGCTGATCTACAGCGTGTTTGCGCGGCGTTGGCTGGCGGCGCTGGGCGAGCGGGGGCTGGCCGTGCTGGGGGCCAGCTTCATTGCCATCGGCCTGCTGTCGCTGGCCTGGGCGCCTGCGGTGGGTTGGGCCATGCTGGGCTGCTTCTTGGCGGGCATCGGCTTTTACATGCTGCACAACACGCTGCAGGTGCAGGCCACGCAGATGGCGCCCGAGGCGCGGGGCACAGCAGTAACGCTGTTCGCGTGCCTGCTGTTCCTGGGCCAGTCCACGGGCGTGCTGCTGGTGGCTTTCAGTGTGGACCGGGGCTGGCTGCCGCCAGTGTTCACGGCGGCGGCGGTGGGGGTGTTTGTGCTGGGGCTGCTGATCTCGCGCCGGGTGCAGGCGCGTGGGGTGGTGGCAGGCGCGTGACCACCCCGCCAGTGGTTGTCAGCCCCGCGCCTCGTACCAGCCCTTGCTGCGATTGACCACGGCCACCACCGCCAGCATCACGGGCACCTCAATCAGCACGCCCACCACCGTGGCCAGTGCCGCACCGGAGTGGAAACCAAACAGGCTGATCGCCGTGGCCACGGCCAGCTCGAAGAAGTTGGATGCTCCGATCAGCGCCGAGGGGCAGGCAATGCTGTGCTTTTCGCCCACGGCGCGGTTCAGGCCATAGGCCAGGGCGGAGTTGAACAGCACCTGGATGAGGATGGGCACGGCCAGCAGGGCGATGACCAGCGGCTGCTGCAGGATGGCTTCGCCCTGAAAGGCGAACAGCAGCACCAGCGTGGCCAGCAGGGCGGCGATGGACCAGGGCCCGGTGCGCGCCACGGCGGCGTCGAAGGCGGCCTGGCCCTTGCGCAGCAGTCGCTTGCGCAGCCATTGGGCGATCACCACGGGGATCAGGATGTACAGCACCACCGAGGTGAGCAGCGTGTCCCACGGCACGGTGATGGCCGACAAACCGAGCAAAAAGGCCACCAGCGGCGCAAACGCCACGATCATGATGCTGTCGTTCAGCGCCACCTGCGACAGCGTGAACAGCGGGTCGCCGCCGGTGAGGCGGCTCCACACAAACACCATGGCCGTGCAGGGCGCTGCGGCCAGCAGGATGAGCCCTGCTATGTAGCTGTCGATCTGGTCGGCAGGCAGGTACGGCGCAAACCAGTGGCGGATGAACAGCCAGCCCAGCAGCGCCATCGAAAACGGCTTGACCAGCCAGTTGACGAACAGCGTCACGCCAATGCCGCGCACATGCTGGCGCACCTCGGCCAGCGCGCCAAAGTCCACCTTCAGCAGCATGGGGATGATCATCACCCAGATGAGCAGACCCACCGGCAGGTTGACGCGCGCCACCTCCAGCGCGCCCACGGCGCGCGCCGCGCCGGGCAGCCACTGGCCCAGCGCAATGCCCACCACGATGCACAGCAGCACCCAGACGGTGAGGTAGCGCTCGAACACCGCCATGCCGGCGGCCGGGGAGGGGGGCAGCGCACTGACAGCAGCACGTTGTAAAGGGCTTGGTGGCAGGGTCATTTCAGTGGTCCATTCAGTTATCCATTGCGCTGCGCGCCACCCCCGATGCATGCAACTGGCGCGCTCTAAACCAGCGCCCCCGCGCAAGGGCCGCCCCGCCGCGCTGGGGGCGTCCCCCTCCCGGCTCGCGCAGCGAGGCGAGAGAGGGGGAAGGCGCGAAGCGACTCAGGGGGTGTTTCATCTTATTGCGTGGGCAGGTTGCGGGCCGTGGCTTGCAGCGCGGTGGCGGCGAGCTTGTCGTCGGGCAGGTTCACCAGCAGCTCCAGGCGCTGCTTGATGGCGTGCAGGGTTTTGCGGAAGGCCTCGGCCTTGTCGGCGTCCGAGCCATCGCCCGCTGACGGGTCGGCATAGCCCCAGTGCGCCGTGGCCGGGTGGCCGGGCCAGAAGGGGCAGACCTCGCCCGCTGCGTTGTCGCACACGGTGATGATCAGGTCCATGTGCGGCGCGCCGGGGGCGGCAAACTCATCCCAGCTTTTGCTGCGCAGCCCCTCGGTGGGGATGCCCGCGTGGGCCAGCGCCTGCAGGCCCAGCGGGTGGGGCTGTTGGTTGTCGCGCGGGCTGCTGCCAGCAGAGTAAGCCTTGAAGCGGCCCTGGCCCACGGCGTTGAGCAGGGCTTCGGCCAGGATGCTGCGGGCGGAGTTGTGCGTGCACAAAAAGAGCACGTTCAAAGGAGGACGTTGTGGGGTGGCGTTCATCGTGGCTCCAGGCTCAGCAGCACTTGTTGGGGTTGTTGGCGGTGGGGCCGCAGCACGCGGCCTGGCCTGGCGCGGGGGCCGACGGCGCGCCCGTGGGGCAGCACGCGGCCTGGGCTGGCTGCTGCGTGGTCTTGGCTGGCTGCTGTGCAGCGGCTTCGTTGAACACGGGAATGTTGCCCAGCGTGTGGAAGTGTTCCCACGCTACGCCCTGCGGGTCGGTGATCCAGTGCTTGTCGCTGCGGGCGTAGCAGCAGGTGGTGGCGCCTTCGTCCAGCAGGGCCATGTCGGCGCCCTGGGCGCGGGCCTTGAGCTCGGCCAGTTCGTCGGCCTCATCGACCTGGAAGCCCAGGTGGTCCACGCCGGGCTTGTCGCCCCGGGTGGAGATGGCGAAGTTCACGCGCGGGTCTTCGAGCATCCACTTGGCGTAGTCGGTCTCGACACGTGCAGGCTCGGCCGCGAACAGCCTGGAATAGAACGCGATGCTCTTGGCAAGGTCATCGACATGCATGTGGACGTGGAATCGCTTCATGGTGGTTTCCTTTCGGCTGTGGGTCGTGGGGTGGAAGTTGTTGGGGGGCGATCAGCACTGGCAGGCGGCGGTGGCCTCGTCGGTCAGGCAGGCAGCGCCCTGGCAGCAGTTCTCGGTCAGGTAGGCCAGCAGGTCGTTCATGGTGGCAAACGAGGCGCGGTAGATCAGGTTGCGGCCCTGGCGCTCCTGGCTCACCAGGCCCGCGTGGGTCAGCTCCTTGAGGTGGAACGACAGCGTGTTGGGCGCAATGCCCAGCTGCTCGGACAGCCCGCCGGGCGTGAGCCCTTCCTGGCCCGCCACCACCAGGGCGCGGAACACCCGCAGGCGCACTTCCTGGGCGAGGGCGGCGAGGGATCGGATGACATCGGTTTCTTGCATGGTTCGATCATACAACAAAAGTTGAAATATAGAAGTATGGCCTGGGGAAGTTTCTGGAGTCGTCAGGAAAATTCAAGGAAAAATGGCAGTCTGCGCGCTATGGTATTGCCCTGATAGCTATGAATTTCATAGTTACTGAAGTCTGTGTACCACGGTCTTCATAACTCGGCGATCTAATCACCCGATTTTTAAATCGTTTGTGAACTTACGATTCGCCGATACAGTCGCCCATCCTTTTCCAGACCCGCGCGGCAGCGGCCACTCACTGTGGGGCCGCTGCCGCGCACTGCTTTCTATGATCGATTTACGGGGTATCACCCAAACCTACCAGGGCCCACAAGGCCCCGTCGAAGCCCTGCGTGGCATCGACCTCACCATCCAGCCGGGCGAAGTGTTCGGCATCATCGGCAAGAGCGGCGCGGGCAAAAGCTCGCTGGTGCGCGTCATCAACCTGCTCAACCGGCCCACCACGGGCCAGGTCATCGTGGGCGGCCGTGACCTGACCCAGCTGAACGACGCGCAACTGCGCGAGGCCCGGCGCGAGATCGGCATGGTCTTCCAGCACTTCAACCTGCTGTCGTCGCGCACCGTGTTCGACAACGCCGCATTGCCGCTGGAACTGGCGGGCATGGACAAGGCCGCGATCCGCGAGCGCGTGAACCCGCTGCTCGAACTGGTGGGCCTGGCCCACTTGGCCGACCGCTACCCCGCGCAGATCAGCGGCGGGCAAAAGCAGCGCGTGGGCATTGCGCGCGCGCTGGCGAGCCGCCCCAAGGTATTGCTGAGCGACGAGGCCACCTCGGCGCTGGACCCGGAGACGACCCGCTCCATCCTCGACCTGCTGCGCCAGGTCAACCGCGAGCTGGGCCTCACCGTGGTGCTGATCACCCACCAGATGCAGGTCATCAAACAGGTGGCCGACCGCGTGGCCGTGATCGAGGCGGGCCGCATCGTGGAGCAGGGCCGCGTACTCGATGTGTTCACGCGCCCGCAGCAGGCCATCACCAAGAGCCTGATCGACGAAATCCTGCCGCAAGAGCTGCCTGCGAGCGTGCTTGACCATGTGCGCAAGCTCACCCGCCAGCTGGCCACCACGGCGCCCGGCCACGCGGGGCGGCTGCTGCGGCTGTCGTACTCGGGCGACAGCGCCTACCAGCCCATCCTGTCGCAGCTGATCCGCGAGTTTGGTGTGGACATGAGCATCCTGCATGGCCAGGTGGACGAGATCCAAGACGAGACCTTCGGCTCGCTGGCCGTGTACGCCAGCGGCGAGCCCATGCAGGTGCGCGGCGCGGTGGAGCACTTGCGCGCAGGCGGCGTGGCAGTGCAAGAAGTCACGATCGAGATCTGAGGAGGAAAGCCATGTTCGACCATTTCACTCCGGCCATGCTGGACCTCTTTGCCTCCTCGTTGTGGGAGACGCTCATCATGGTGGGCATCTCCGGCATCGTGGGTGGCCTCATCGGCGTGCCGCTGGGCGTGTTCCTGCGCCTCACGGACCACGGCGGCGTGTTGCAGAACGGCCCCGTCAACAAGCTCGTAGGCTGGCTGGTGAATGCCGTGCGCTCCACGCCTTTCATCATCCTGCTGGTGGCCATCATCCCCTTCACGCGCTTCATCACGGGCTCGTCCATCGGCACCGCCGCCGCCGTGGTGCCGCTGACGATTGCTGCCGCACCCTTCGTGGCCCGCCTCGTTGAAGCCGCGCTGCGCGAGGTGGACCACGGCCTCGTCGAAGCTGCTCAGGCCATGGGCGCCACCACCAGCCAGATCGTGTGGAAGGTGCTGCTGCCCGAGGCGCTGCCCGGCATCGTGGCGGGCCTGACCATCACCTTCGTGAGCCTGACCGGCTACTCGGCCATGGCCGGTGCGATTGGCGGCGGTGGTTTGGGTGACCTGGGCATCCGCTACGGCTACCAGCGCTTTCTGCCCGAGATCATGCTGGCCGTGGTGCTGGTGCTGATCTTCTTTGTGCAGGCCGTGCAGAGCATGGGCGACTGGGCGGTGCGCAGGTTGAGCCACCGTTGATTTGCATTTTTTTTGCTATTGAATAGATAGCTGCCGGTGCTTGATATTTAAGCGCCAAGGGCTAATTTAATACATATTTTTGCCCCTTTGCTTTGAGCCAACGGCGGCGCTGGTCTTTACTCCCTCTCCCCTTGTGGGAGAGGGCGGGGGAGAGGGGGTGCATAGGCACAGTGCATCGATTTACCCCCTCTCCCCAACCCTCTCCCGCGAGGGGCGAGGGAGCCTGAAAAACCCCCTCAACCCGGCACCCGGTAGTGGTAGCTATACGCCGTCTTGAACCCCATCGACTGGTACAGCCCCAGCGCTGGCGTGTTCTGCGCGCGCACTTGCAGGTAGGCGCTGGCTGCCCCGGCCTCGGCGGCCCAGTGCAGCAAGGCGGTGACCAGCGCGCGCCCGCGCCCGCCGCCCCGGTGCTCGGGCGCCACGGCCAGGTCGTACAGGCCCACGGCGCCGCGCTCCAGCACCGCCAGCCCAAAGCCCACGGGCTGACCTTGGGCGTCGTGCTGCAGGGCAAACGCGGCAGGGTGGGCGATGTGGTCCAGCATGCTGTTGTGTAGCGCGCGGTGGTGCGTTGGCACGCTGTTGGCGGCGGCAAAGCCCTCCAGCCAGGCGGCAGTGGGCGTGGTGCTGATATGGGTGCTGCCATCGGGCTTGCCGACCGAACCCAGGGCCAGCGGCCGGTGCAACACCAGTGAGGGGTCGAAGTGCTGGTAGCCCGCCTCGGCCAGCTCCAGGTCGGCCTCGGGCGGGGCCAGGGGCGAGATGCGGAACACGGCGGGCAGCCCGTGCCGTGCGTACAGCACTGCAGCCGCTTCGCGCACCCCATCAAACGGCGCGCCGGGCAACAGCGCGTTGACCGAATTGGCACGCTTGGTGTAGCCGCCCGACAGCCGGAACACCCAGCCCCGGTGGAACACCGTCTGGCGCGCTGGCCAGGCGTTGAAGGCGCGTTCTTCAAGGGCGCGGATCAGGGCTGCGGGGACGGTGGGCTCGATGGTGGTGGGCGTCATGGCAGGTGTTATACCAACCCACCCCTCGGGCACGTAGTCAGTCGGTGGTGATCTTGTGGTCGGCCACCAGCTTGGCAAAGCGTGTGGTGTCGCCGGCTATCTGCTCGGCCATCTGCGCGGGTGTGTTGCCAATCGGCTCGGCGCCAATGTCCTGCATGCGCTTCTTGAAGTCGGGCGACTGGATCACCTTGACCATCTCGGCGTTCAGCTTGGCCACCACATCGGCGGGTGTGCGTGCCGGTGCCAGCACGCCAAACCAGGTGCCGATGTCGAAGCCCGCAAAACCACTCTCCTGCAGCGTGGGCACGTCGGGCAGCGACGAGGACCGCTTGGCCGTGGTGACGGCCAGCGCGCGCAGCTTGCCGGCCTTGATGTGCGGCAGCACGGGCGTGATGGTGTCGAACGACATCGACACCTGGCCGCCCAGCAGGTCGGTGGTCAGCGGGCCGCTGCCCTTGTAGGGCACATGCAGCACAGGCTGGCCGATGGTGGTCGAGAACTGCGTGCCAATCAGGTGCTGCGCCGTGCCCGCGCCGTTGGAGCCATACGAAAACTTGTCGGGCGCGGCCTTGATCAGGGCCACGAGTTCCTTCACATCCTTGGCGGGAGTGGTGGCGCTCACGGCCAGCACGTTGGGCACCAGGGCCACGGTGGTGATGGGGGCAAAGCTCTTTTGAAAGTCGTAGCTGAGCTTTTTGTAGACGCTGGTGGCAATGGTGTGGTGCACTGCGCCCATCAGCAGCGTGTAGCCGTCGGGCGCGGCCTTGGCCACGTAGTCGGCACCAATGGTGGCGCCTGCGCCGCCCCGGTTTTCCACGATCACGGGCTGGCCCAGCGCGGTGCTGAGCTTTTCGCCCAGCGCGCGCGCCAGCACGTCGGTGGTGCCGCCCGCTGCAAACGGCACGACGAGGGTGACGGGTTTGCTAGGCCAGGCCTGTGCGTGGACAGCTTTGCCGGGCAGCAGGCAGGCGGCTGCGGCCAGCGCCGCCAGTGCCATCAGGTGTTGACGGCGCAGCGGGGGAGCAATGTGGGTGGGGCCGGGGTTGGGGCGGTGCATGGTTTGTCTCCTGAAGGATGGTGGTGCGGCGGGTGTGTGGCCTGTGCGGCCTTGTGGTTCTGCCCGCCGGGCTCTCACAAGCCCGCCTTGGCGGGCCGTGGGGGGCGATCAGGCGGCTTTGCGCGCGGCTGGTGCGTCGCTGATCAGCGCGCACACCGCATCGGTCACCTGCGCCGTGGTGGCCGTGCCGCCCAGGTCGCGGGTGTGCAGGGCCGGGTTGGCGGTGACCTGTTCGATGGCCTGCATCACGGCGCGCGCAGCGTCCACCTCGCCCAGGTGCTCCAGCAGCATCACCACCGACCAGAAGGTGCCGATGGGGTTGGCCAGGCCCTTGCCCATGATGTCGAACGCCGAGCCGTGGATGGGCTCGAACATGCTGGGGTAGCGGCGCTCGGGGTCGATGTTGCCGGTGGGCGCAATGCCCAGGCTGCCTGCCAGCGCGGCGGCCAGGTCGCTGAGGATGTCGGCATGCAGGTTGGTGGCCACGATGGTGTCGAGCGTGGCGGGGCGGTTGACCATGCGGGCCGTGGCGGCGTCCACCAGCTCCTTGTCCCACTTCACATCGGGGAACTCGGCCGCCACTTGCGCGGCGATCTCGTCCCACATCACCATGGCGTGGCGCTGCGCGTTGCTCTTGGTGATGACGGTGAGCTGCTTGCGGGGGCGCGACTGCGCCAGGCGGAAGGCAAAGCGCAGGATGCGTTCCACGCCCACGCGGGTCATGATGGACACATCAGTGGCCGCCTCGATGGGGTGGCCCTGGTGCACGCGGCCGCCCACGCCCGAGTATTCGCCCTCGGAGTTTTCGCGCACGATGACCCAGTCCAGGTCCTTGGGCGTGCAGCGCTTCAGGGGCGCATCAATGCCCGGCAGGATGCGCGTGGGCCGCACGTTGGCGTACTGATCGAACCCCTGGCAGATCTTCAGACGCAGGCCCCACAGCGTGATGTGGTCGGGGATGTCCGGGTCACCGGCCGAGCCAAACAGGATGGCGTCCTTGCCGCGCAGGGCATCCAGCCCATCGGCCGGCATCATCACGCCGTGGGCGCGGTACCAGTCGCCGCCCCAGCCAAAATTTTCGAACTCGAACTGCAGGCCGGGGTGGCGGGCGGCCAGGGCTTCGAGCACGCGCTGGCCCGCGGGAATCACTTCCTTGCCGATGCCGTCTCCGGGGATGGTGGCGATTTGATAGGTTGTCATGCAGATGCCTGGGTGAAAGGGTCTGGAAATGCCTGTGCAGCAAGGCACAGGCGTGAAAGAGAGACACAGGAGAAACCAAACGGTAGGGGGACTGTAGGCCTGGACGCCTTTGAAGAACGCCGCTAAAGTGAATCCATCGTTAACCTGCAGTTAAGAGCTATTCGATGAGTTCCACCATCCAGCCCGCAGAACTGGGCTTCTTTTCTGCGCTGGCCGCCAGCCCCAGCCTGAGCGCCGCAGGGCGCGAAATGGGGGTCTCCACGGCGGCGGTCAGCAAGCACCTCACGCAGATGGAAAAGCGCCTGGGTGTGGTGCTGGTCAACCGCACCACGCGCCGCATGAGCCTCACGCCCGAGGGCGAGCTGCTGCTGGAGCACGCGCGCCGCATCCTGCGCGAGATCGATGCGCTCGATGAACTCATCGTGCAGTCCAAGGCCAGCCCCAAGGGCCTGCTGCGCGTGAACGCCACGCTGGGCTTTGGCCGCATGCACATCGCCCCCGTGATCTCGGACTTTGTGCGCCAGTACCCCGAGGTGGATGTGCAGCTGCAGCTGTCGGTGCACCCGCCGCCGATCACCGACGATGCCTACGACGTGTGCGTGCGTTTCGGCGAGCCGCCCGACGGCCGCGTGATCGCCCGCCGCATCGCCCCCAACCGGCGCGTGCTGTGCGCCGCACCGGCTTACCTCGACCGCCACGGCAGGCCCCGCGTGCCGCGCGACCTGATGGAGCACCAGTGCATCGGCATCCGCCAGGGCGATGAGGCCTATGGCCTGTGGCGCCTGACCACCGGGCGCGGCAGCAAGGCGCACACCGAGTCGATCAAGATCACCGGCAACCTGACCACCAACGACGGCGAGATCGCCGTGCTGTGGGCACTGCAGGGCCACGGCATCGTGATGCGCGCCGAGTGGGACGTGAACCGCCACCTGGCCCGGGGCCTGCTGGAGCCCGTGCTGCCGCACTACCAGACCCCGGCGGCCGATATCTATGCGGTGTACCCGCAGCGGCACCAGTTCTCCACCCGCGTGCAGGCGTTTGTGGGGTTTCTGGCCGAGGCGCTGGCAGCGTCGGGGGCACCGGCCGCTGTGCCCGCCAAGCCGACCAAGCCGGGCAAGCTGGGTAAGCTGGGTAAGCTGGGTAAAAGCGCAATGCAGGTTTCCTGATCTGCGGGGTGGCGCTGGTGTCGCTGTGCGGGTAGGGTGTCGCCATCCCAGTCCGTTTTGCCCGCCTTCTTCCGCTACCCTGCCAAGACCAGGCTTTTACCCATGAAACCACTTTCGCAGCTTTTTGTCGCGCTGGCCTGCGCCCTCACAGCCCTGCCGGTGCTGGCTACCGACTCCACCGCAGCCCAAGACTGGTCTCTGTCGGCCGATGGCGCCTATGTACTTGATGTGCGCGCAGGCCTGGCCTGGCCGCGTTGTGTGGAAGGCATGCAGTGGACGGGCAAGACCTGCACCGGCAAGCCCCTGCTGCTGGACCGCGCCGAAGCCACCACCCTGGCCACCGACCGCTGGAAGGCCGAGGGCGCGGGTTGGCGCCTTCCCCGCGCGGCGGAACTGCAGCGGCTGGTGGACAAGTCGCTGTCTCCCCCGGGCCTCAACCCCATCCTGTTCCCCGCCGCGCCAGGCCAATGGCACTGGTCGTCTACCAGCAACGTGAGCGCGCCCAGCGTCAATCCATACACCTACGGCAACATCGCGCAAGGCCGCGCGGGCGATGGCGTACGGCAGGCTGCCATGATCAACGGCTGGGCCGTGAACCTGTCCACCGGCGAGGCACGGGGCGATGCGGCGCGGGCCAGCAAGCTGCCCGTGCGGCTGGTGCGGCCGCCGCCTGTGGGGGCGGGGAAGTAGCCGCAGACGTCGCGCGGAGCAGGTAGCGGCTCAGGCACCTCATGCTGCCACCGTTTCCGCATCGCCCGCCGCAAACACTTCGCGGGCAGCGGCCAGTCCGTTCAGCGCGGCCGGAAAGCCTGCGTAAACAGCCATCTGCATGAGGACTTCCACGATCTCCTCGCGGGTGACGCCCACGTTCAGCGCCGCCTGCAAGTGCACCTTGAGCTGTGGTGTCGCGTTGCCCAGCGCAGTCAAAGCAGCGATCACTGCAATTTCGCGGCTGCGCAGGTCCAGTCCGGGTCGGGAATAGATGTCGCCAAACGGAAACTCGATCAGGTACCGGGCGAAATCGGGGGCAATGTCGGCCAGGCTGGCGACGACACGCTCACCCGCGTGGCCGTCGATTTCGCGCAGCTTGGCGAGGCCCTGGAGATAACGGGGATTGGTTTCGGGGGACATGGGTGCTTCCTTGGCGGGGTGACGAGGGTGTGTGGCGAAGGGAAGCCTCCAGATCCCGGTAGTGCGCGATCTTGGCTTGCAGCGCCTGTGCGGCTTGCTGCATGGCGGTGATGGTTGCAAGCACCTGAGCAAGGTGATGCTCCAGCAGCTCGCGCCGTTCGGGGGCGGTGGTGTTCCCTTCGCTGCGCAGCCGCGCGAAGGCCTGCATTTGCCCGATGGGCATCTGGGTCTCGCGCAGGCGCAGCAGGAATCCGATCCATTCCATGTCCGAAGCCGCATAGCGGCGCTGGCCACCCGGCGCGCGCGCCACGGGCGCAATCAGCCCCGCGCGCTCGTAGTAGCGCAGCGTGTGCGCGGTCAGGCCCGTGCGTTCGGCGACTTCGGCAATGGTGAGGAGGGATGCCATGGGAACGATTCTGAAAGTTGGAGTGCACTCTAAGTCAAGCACTGAATCGTTCCAACGTGACAAGGGGTCGCAACAGGCCGCTGTCTAACCCTTGTTCGTATTCGCAGCCTCGTGATCTCTAGCTGCCCGCGTGCTTGCAAGCAGTCTCTTCACCGCAGCTGCAACGCCTGCAGCACCAGCGAAAACGCAGGCGATGGCTGGCGCCGACTGGGGTAGTACAGGTGGTAGCCCGCGAACGATGGGCACCAGTCTTCCAGCACTCGGACCAGGCGGCCGTCTTCGATGTGGGTGGCCAGTTCGTCCTCGGGCAGCAGCGCAATGCCCAGCCCGGCCAACGCTGCATCGACCTGGGGCGGGGCGGTGTTGAAGATCAGCGGGCCATCTACCCGCACGTTGACCTGTTTGCCCTTGCGCGCAAAGTCCCACACGTACAGGCCGCCCGAGGTAGGCATGCGCTGGTTGATGCAGCGGTGCGCCGTCAGGTCGTGCGGGGTTTTGGGAATGGGATGGGCGGCAAAGTAGCTGGGCGATGCGACCACGGCCATTCGAAGCGGCGGGCCGATGGGCATGGCAATCATGTCCTTGTCGATGGTGTTGCCCAGGCGCACCCCGGCGTCAAAACGGTCGGCCACGATGTCGCGAAAGCCGTAGTTCATGTCGAACTCCAGCGTGATGTCGGGGTTGTCGTGCAACAGTGGCATGAGCTTGGGCAGCAGCGTAGTGTGCATGACGTGGTCGCCGCAGGTGATGCGCACAGTGCCTGCGGGTTTGTCGCGCAGTGCGGTCAGCGCATCCAGCTCGGCCTCAATCTCGTCAAAGCGGTGACCGATGGCTTGCATCAGGCGTTCGCCCGCTGGTGTGGGCGAGACGCTGCGCGTGGTGCGTGTGAGCAGCCGGATCTGCAGGCGCTCTTCAAGGCCACGGATGGTCTGGCTCAGCGCGGACTGCGTGACGCCCAGAGTGGCTGCGGCCCGGGTGAAGCTGCCCTCGCGCGCCACGGTGACAAAGGCCAGCAGATCGTTCAGGTTGCGTCTCGCCATGTCTGATTCTCTGGATTGATTGGTTAGCCAGCCTTATAAACCCATTCGCCATTCATTATCTAGTCGGCGCAAGCAATGCTGGGCAAACTTCTTGCCATGGCACAACGCATCAGCACCCACCCCTTCCAACGCCGCGCCCTGGTGGGTGTCGCCTTGGCATTCACCCTGGCAGCCGGGGTGATGCCCGCCACCACCTTTGCACAGCAGGGCCCCATGGAAATTCATCTGCATATCGATGGTGCCATTGCCACCGCCACCCTGGACAACAACGCCGCAGCGCGCGATTTTGTGGCCCAACTGCCGCTGTCGCTGACGTTGCAGAACTACGCGGAGATCGAACGCATCGCCACCCTGCCGCGCAAGCTGTCGGTGGATGGGGCACCGGCGGGCATCACCCCCAAAACAGGTGACATCAACTACTACGCGCCCTGGGGCAATCTGGCGATTTTCGTGGGCGATGACGCCTATGCACGCGGCCTGGTGCGGCTGGGCAGAGTGGACACGGGCCTGCCCGCGTTGCAGCACCAGGGGCCTTTGAAGGTGCGTATCGAACGCGCCTGCGATTGACGCGCAGACAAAGCATTGGAGCGTCCCACGAAGGCGCGCCCTCGACCCCCGCCTTCATTTCTCGATTTCTCGTCCTTTCCCAATTTCCTACCTCCCCAGGAGCATCGAACATGCACAACACACTCTCCACCATCCACGCGCGGCACCCAATACCCGGCACAGCCCCCCTCACCTCGGACCGGCGCGACTTCCTCATCCGGGCGGGCTTCGGTGCGGCGGTATGGGGCGGGCTGTCTGCCGCGGGTGGTAGTGCGATGGCAGCGGGGCCGCAGCCAGCGCCCGGCAAGCTCATCGGCGCCGACAATTTCTACCAAAGCGACAAGGTGGCCGTGCGCAAGGTGACCTTCAAGAACCAGTACCGCATGGCGGTGGCTGGCAACCTGTTTGTGCCCAAGAACCTGGACCGCAGCAAGAAAAATCCGGCCATTCTTGTGGGCCACCCCATGGGCGCAGTCAAGGAACAAAGCGCCAACCTGTATGCCACCAAGATGGCAGAGCAGGGTTTTGTCGCGCTGTCGCTGGACCTGCCTTTCTGGGGTGAGAGCGAGGGCCAGCCGCGCAACGCGGTGGCGCCAGACATCTATGCCGAGGCTTTCAGCGCAGCGGTGGATTTTCTGGGCACGCAGGCGATGGTGGACCGCGAGCGCATTGGGGCCATTGGCGTGTGCGGCAGCGGCAGCTTTGTCATCAGCGCCGCCAAGATCGACCCGCGCATGAAGGCCATCGCCACCGTCAGCATGTACGACATGGGTGCTGCCAACCGTGATGCGCTGAACCACTCGCAGACTGTGGAGCAGCGCAAGCAGATCATTGCCGCCGCTGCCGAGCAGCGCTACGTGGAGTTCAGTGGCGGGGCCATCCAGTACACCGGTGGCACGGTGCACGAGCTGACGGCAGACACACACCCCATTCAGCGGGAGTTCTATGACTTCTACCGCACCCCGCGTGGCGAGGTCACGCCCAAGGGCGGCTCAGCCAAAACCACCACCCACCCCACGCTGACCAGCAACGTCAAGTTCATGAACTTCTACCCGTTCAATGACATCGAGACGATTTCTCCGCGCCCCATGCTCTTCATCACGGGTGACCAGGCGCATTCCAAGGAGTTCAGCGAAGACGCCTTCAAGCGCGCTGCCGAGCCGAAGGAGCTGCACATCGTCCCCGGTGCGGGCCATGTGGATCTGTATGACCGTGTGAACCTGATCCCATGGGGCAAGTTGACGGCGTTCTTTGGCAAACACCTGGCTTAAGCAATGACCACCCAGGTTTGCGACGCCCCGCCGCACCACACAGGCGGTGAAGACGGGGCGGCGGCGCAGCCCGCGCGCTGGAGCGGCGTTTTTGCGATGACGCTCTGCGTGTTTGCGCTGATCGCGTCGGAGTTCATGCCAGTCAGCCTGCTCACACCCATGGCCGCAGACCTGGGTGTCAGTGAGGGTTGGGCCGGGCAGGGCATTGCGATATCGGGCGCCTTCGCCGTGCTCACCAGCCTGAGCATTGCAGCGCTGGCAGGCAGGATGGACCGCAAGACCCTGCTTCTGGGCCTTACGGCGCTGATGTGCTTATCTGGCGCGGTCATTGCACTGGCGCCGAACTACGCGGTGTACATGGTGGGGCGCGCGCTCATTGGGGTGGTGGTGGGAGGCTTTTGGTCGATGTCGGCCGCCACGGCCATGCGGCTGGTGCCCGCGCAGCAGGTGCCACGGGCCCTGGCCATCTTCAATGGTGGCAACGCGCTGGCCACGGTGGTGGCGGCGCCGCTCGGCAGCTATCTGGGGGCCGTGATTGGCTGGCGTGGGGCTTTCTTTTGCCTGGTGCCGGTGGCGGTACTGGCCTTCATCTGGCAGTGGGTGAGCCTGCCGCCGATACCTGCCGGGCCCCGGCGCTCTGGGGCCCCTGGCCTTGTTTTCAGACTGCTCCGGCGCCGGATGATTGCCGTGGGCATGCTGGCAGTGGGCAGCTTTTTCATGGGACAGTTTGTGCTGTTTACCTACCTGCGGCCATTTCTAGAGACCGTCACGCATGTGGGTGGGTTCACCTTGTCGTTCATCCTGCTAGTGATCGGGGTGGCGGGCTTTGTGGGCACCACGCTCGTCGGCGCGGCGCTGGCCAGAGGCTTCTACCCAACGCTGTTCACGGCACCCGTCTTGATGGCGCTCATCGCCATCGCGCTGATCTGTCTGGGTGACCAGCTCACCGCTGTCACGGCCTTGCTGGGTGTATGGGGCATGGTGGCCACGGCAGCACCGGTGGGCTGGTGGACATGGTTCACCCGGTCGATGCCGAAAGACGCTGAAGCCGGAGGCGGCCTCATGGTGGCGGTGGTCCAACTGGCTATCGGCCTGGGCTCCACGGTGGGGGGCCTGCTGTTTGACCGCAGCGGATACCAGAGCACCTTTGTCGTCAGCGCTGTTTTGTTGCTGGTGGCCGCTTTGCTGGTCTTGCTGACCTGGCGCTCTGGCAGGGCCGAGGGCCGTGCTTTTGTCGGTAGTTGAAGGTTGAAGGAGATGGGGTGAACGCGTGCATTGCGCGCCAGCAAACTGACGGCGATGTGGGGTGCAAAACCGAGGGGACAGCAAAACCCGGCGTCCTGGTGAAAAATGGCGCGGCAGGTGGAGAGGCTGTGACCTGCTGGCACCCCAGCCTCCCCCCACGTCGCGCCGCTTCATGTGCGCGGCTCCATTTCCATCACCCCACTGCGAGTCCTCCATGAACCCATCCATCCCTACCACCGCGCTGCAGCTGCGCTCGCTTGTACAAGCCAATGGCACCTTGCAGATCAGCCTGGAGCCGACACCCGTGCCCACGCCAGGGCCTGACGAAGTGCTGATTCAGGTACAGGCCACGCCTATCAACCCATCGGATATTGGCCTGCTGCTGGGCCCGGCTGATCTGTCCACCGTGCAGGTCACGGGCACGGCCGAGCGGCCGGTGGCCACGGCCCGCATCCCCGAGCGCGCCATGCCCGGCATGGCGGCACGCCTGGGCCAGAGCATGCCCGTGGGCAACGAGGGCGCAGGTCTGGTGGTGGCTGCGGGTGCATCGCCCGCTGCGCAGGCGCTGCTGGGCCGCACGGTGGCAGTGATTGGTGGCGCCATGTATTCGCAGTACCGCGCCATGCCTGCAGCGCAGTGTCTGCCGCTGCCGCCCGGCACCACGGCGGCTGAGGGCGCGTCGTGTTTTGTCAATCCGCTGACGGCGCTGAGCATGGTCGAAACCATGAAGCGCGAAGGCCACACCGCGCTGGTGCACACCGCTGCGGCCAGCAACCTGGGCCAGATGCTGCTCAAGATTTGCCAGAAGGATGGTGTCGGCCTGGTCAACATCGTGCGCAAGCCCGAGCAGGCGGAACTGTTGCGCGTACTGGGCGCCCAGTACGTGTGCGACAGCAGTGCGCCCGATTTCATGGCCGAACTGACCGACGCGCTGGCCGCCACTGGCGCCACCATTGCGTTTGATGCCACGGGCGGCGGCACGCTGGCGGGGCAGATCCTGCAGTGCATGGAGGCGGCCATCAACCGCAAGGCCAAGGAATACAGCCGCTACGGCTCGGCCGTGCACAAGCAGGTGTATCTGTACGGCCACCTGGACACGCGCCCGACCGAAGTGCACCGCACCTTTGGCATGGCCTGGGGCATGGGGGGATGGCTGCTGTTCCCGTTTCTGCAGAAGATTGGCGAAGAGGCCACCCAGGCGCTGCGCCAGCGCGTGGCGGCCGAGCTGAAGACCACCTTTGCCAGCCACTACGCGCGCACCGTGTCGCTGGCAGGCGCGCTGAGTGCCGAGTCCATTGCGTTCTACGGCCCGCGCAATACTGGTGCCAAGGTATTGATCGACCCGTCGCTGTAAGCGACGTTGCAGGGGCGCTTCCGGTGCCTTGAGGGATGGTCCATTCCGGCAGGCGCCAGGCAAGCTCGGTAAGTGCCATGTAGCCAGCCGACGCCGCGTGCGCCAACAAAAAGGGCTCCCAAAGGGAGCCCGATCTGCCTGCCCGCCCCTGCGGTTCAGTTAACACTCCCCATGGCAACAGCACCTGCAAATGCAAAGTGCCACCGCCATGGGAAGTCCCGCAACTGCTTCAACCAAACTCAAGCAGTTGGTCTACCAATTACATGGCGCTGAATTCGCCCGAAGGGATCTTG